>JBDRGH010000083.1:0-4563 GCA_043818015.1 Pseudomonadota bacterium | reverse complement strand
CGGTCTCCTCGGGAACATTCCAATTATATGATTCACCGGTGCCAGATGATACATGGACAAAATCCAACCCCTCACGGATGAGTAATGGAACGATCTCTTTCATTTCAGCAATCGATAGTCCCCCTTCTGCGTGTTCATCTGCACTTATCCTGGCACCCACGACAAAGTCTTTGCCAACCTTCTTTCGCGTCTTTCTAATGATATTCGAAGCAAACCTTATCCTGTTTTCTCTCGTTCCACCGTAAAGGTCCGTTCGTCTGTTACTACGAGGGGACATGAATCCATAAATCAGATACCCGTGGGCTGCGTGGATCTCTATACCATCAAATCTCGCAAGTCGTGCGCGTCTCGCAGCCTCGGCAAAGAGATCCTCCAATTCAATGATCTCATCTATCGACAGTTCTCGCGGAATCTCCCCCTTCAATCCACCTTTACGCCTAAGCTTACCAGGAAGTGACTCCTCCTTTGCAACGAAGGGTATAGCAGACGGGGCCACAGGCCACTTACCGAGCCATCTGGATGCCCCCTGCCGTCCCATGCCCGCACTGAGCTGAATCATAATCTTCGAATCGAAAGCGTGGACCGATTCAACCAGTTCGTTAAGGCTCGTCATATGCCAATCGTCCCAAAGGCCAATCAGTCCCATGCCATATTTATCTGTCACGAAACTATGCTCAACTATTATTAAACCAACCCCCCTTTTGCCCTTGCATTATAGTATGCTATGAGTTGGTCATTAACATACCCATCGTGGGTTCCCTGAAGGGTCCCCATAGGCGCCATGGCAATCCTATTCTTTACTTCCATTGGGCCTATGGTTATAGGCTCAAATAGCATATTTCTACCAGCCATCTCATCTCCCCTTTCTCTTATTAGACAACATCAAGTAAACAACGCTGGTTCTTCTCCCATTTACTACGAAAATAAAACCTTAAACAAGTTATTTTCATGCTTCGTGGTGCCCCACGGGGCATGAGCGTTTAGTTGGTGAAAGGAATTCGAGGATTCTTCACTCGAATCCCTGACTCCCTGGCCCAGACGCTGGCCTGTCGAGAGCCTCTAGGTCGAACGACGCTTGCGCCAGGGCGGGCCTCGAGCCCTTGAATCCTCTTAATCCGTCAACTAATTTGGAGATGATCCAGAATGCTTTATCAGAAAAGATCCCAAAAGTCCTCGCGGGAGGCCATTACTTCAGCCTTCTCTTCCAGGATTATCTTTCCCATTTTCATCACATAGGCACGGTTGGCGATGGAAAGGGCATGCTCCAGGTTTTGTTCTACCAACAGGACACTGCTCCCAAACTGTTCGTTGGTCTTCTTTATATTCTGAATGATATTCTGTACCAAGAGGGGTGAAAGTCCCAATGAAGGCTCGTCCATAAGGAGGAGTTTCGGACGTATTATAAGGCTGATTCCGATTGCCAGCATCTGCTGCTCACCGCCACTCAAAGTGCCTGCCAGTTGCGAGCCCCTTTCCTTGAGAACTGGGAAAAGGGCGTACACGTCTTCTAACCGTTCTCTTATCTCTACTTCCCTTCCCAGTGTGTAGCCCCCTAATTTGAGGTTGTCCAGAACGGAGAGTTCGGCAAAGAGTCCCCGCCCCTGTGTAACCATACTTATGCCTTGCTTCACATTATGGATGGTATTACGATTGGTGATCTCCGTCCCATTGAAAGAGATATTCCCTCCCGTTATCGGTGAGAGACCGAAAATACAGTTGAGAGTCGTGGTCTTCCCTGCCCCGTTATGACCCAGCAACGCAACTATCTCACCGTCACCCACATCCAGTGAAATCTGATGAAGAACCTGTTTATTTCCATATCCAGCGATTACATCTCTTACCTGTAATAACATTCAGTTCCTCTGGTTATAAACCAAAGTATATCTTACCTAATTCAGGATCAGATATTATCTCCTCCGGTGTACCTGACGCAATCAGCCTTCCCTGGTCGATGAAGAAAATCCACTGGCAGAGATTCCTGATGATATCTATACTATGCTCCACAATACAGATGGTCTTTCTGTGTGTTTCTCTCAGTTCTTTTATCACGGGGAACATCACCTCTTCTATGGTCCGCATATCCATTCCCGAAGTCGGCTCATCTAACATGAGAAACTCTGCCCCGGTGGCCAAAAGACGGGCCAAAGAGAGGAGCTTGTGTTCAGCATACGATAGGTTCTGTACCAATTCACTTGCCTTTTCTGCCAGGTGAACGGTTTCAAGATAGCCCAGGGCCTTCTTTCGATTTTCCCGACCCTCTGCGGCAACCTGCCGTGGTCTGAACAATGCGCAAAAAATGTTTTCTCCTTTCTGTTTCGGCAGTGCCATCAGTACGTTGTCCAGTACCGTCAGTTCGTAAATCAATCTTAACCCTTGCCACGATCTGACGATACCTGTCTCCGGCATCCGATGGGCAGGGAATTTGGTAATATCTCTGGAACGATAATAGATCCGCCCCCTGTCCGGTGGTATGAAGCCACTCACCACATTGAAAAGTGTAGTCTTCCCCGCACCATTGGGGCCAATGATTCCTGTAATTTGCTCTGCCTCAATCCGTAGAGATATGTCAGCAAGGGCTTGTAGCCCTGCAAAGCTCTTAAAAACCCCTTTGACCTCCAGCAATAGTATGATCTCCCCTTATCGCTTCTGTCTTTCTCCTACCCGCTCGGGTATAATACCCTGCTGCCTGAACATCATCATTAAAACCAGCACCAGACCGTAAATCAACTGACGGATACCTCCAATCATCGTGCTGGGTATTGGCAAAAACCGTAACAACTCGGGAATGCTGATGAGAATCACAGCACCCACTAAAGCTCCCCAGATATTCCCTATCCCCCCCAGTGCAACCATACATAGAATGACAAACGATTCTGACAGTGTAAACTGAAAAGGGGATAGGTAGCTGATATGATGAGCAATGAGGCTGCCCGAAATAGCGGCTAGACTACCACATATCACAAAGGCAAGGACTTTATAAAGGGTAGTATTCTTACCAAGGGATTTAACCGCTATTTCATCCGCTCGTATCCCACGGAATATCCGTCCCACAGGCGAACGATCAATCTGACGACAAATGACCAACACTAAAACCACAAAAATCATCGTAAGAATTAGAAAAGAGAATCTCGAAGAGAACGTGAACCCAAACAGTTCAGGCTTGTGAATCCCTGCAATACCTCGAGGACCGCGCGTAATCCCTACTAAATTCATCAGTAAGTGATAGATCATCATCTGAAATGCAAATGAAAATATTGCCATGTAATCCCAGTGGATGCGAAGTGCAGGGATACCGACACAGAGGCTGATTATACCGGCGCCTAACATACCCAGGAACATTGCAGGGATAAAGTTCCAGCCCAGGTGAAGCATGATGAGGGTAGATATGTAGGCTCCAATCCCGTAAAACGCAGCCTGGCAGATGGCAAAAATGCCCACAAAACCAATTAGAATATTATATGAAACAGCAAGGATGACATAGATGCCTATCATAATCAGTATGTGGAGGCCATACTCCATGGCTCATACCTCTGCTTTCCAGACCTTCTTGCCGAAGATGCCCCTGGGCCTAAAGGCGATGAGAGAGAAAAGGATAAAAAAAACAATGAATTCCTGCCATAATGTCGGTAGCACCCATCCTGACATGACCCTGACCACGCCGATAATCAATGCCCCTATTGCTGCACCTGAGAAACTACCAAAGCCCCCAAGAATAGCGCACACGAAGGCTATGAGAATGGCCTCAAAACCTGCCGCCGTTGATATTCCTGTATCCAGAGATACGATAACAGCTCCACCTGAACCAATGACACAACCTAAAACAGTTGCAAGGATGCACATCTTCTTGATGTCAATACCCACAACTCTGGCCATCTCGGCATTGCTCCCTACCGCTTGCATCGCAATCCCCGTGCGCGTTCGCGTCAGAAAATAGTGGACTGAAAGAAACACAAGGACGGCTACTGCAATAGCTATTATCTTTATATCGGGCACCGTAACCCACCCTGTGGTGAAGATCCGCGATGTCTCTCTGGCTAATCTGGCTTGACCACCCCAGATAATCGAGGGTATCGCTTCCATAATGATCATCACTCCCAGAGTGCATACAAGGATGACAAAAGAACTGGCACCTCGATTGCGCATTGGCCACACCACTACTACCTGGGTTAGCCAGGCAAGTAACCCACCCATGACAATAGCTCCCACTATAGCTGCCCATAAAGCAATCCCTAACTCTATGGCCAAGAACCATGCTGCGTAACCAGCCCACACATATATGCCTGCAAAACAAATATCTAAAACTCGCCCTATATAGAAGATGAAGGCAAAGCCGAGAGTAACCAGTAGATAGAGAGCGCTTAGAGAAAGCGCACCGATAAGCAGGTCTAAAAAAGTACCCATTCTCATTCCCTTCTTACTTTACCCTCAGGATGGCTTGCCCGAAAAAACCATCAACCTATCACTGAGTAACATCATTACAGATGCGTTCAGCATAAGCCTCCGCACACAAAAACGGCGAAACCCATTACCCTAAACAAGTTACTTTCATGCTTCGTGGTGGCC
>JBDRGH010000082.1:0-10742 GCA_043818015.1 Pseudomonadota bacterium | reverse complement strand
CCAGAAAAAACTATTTCTATCCTGATCTTCCAAAGGGATATCAGATATCCCAGTACGAACTGCCTCTGGCCGAACATGGATATGTCGACATCCTCAGTAATGATAAAGCGAAGAGGATAGGAGTTACACGAATCCACATGGAAGAAGATGCTGGGAAACTAATCCATGATGAAGAGAAAGGACCTCTTTCTTATAGTTATGTGGATTTGAACCGCACAGGTGTCCCGTTAATTGAGATAGTGAGTGAGCCAGACATTGCAACACCAGAAGAGGCCAGTGAATACTTGAAGAATCTTAGGAGCATCCTTCAGTATCTCGAAGTCTGCGACGGTAATATGGAGGAGGGCAGTTTTCGATGCGATGCTAATATATCGCTTCGTCCTGTCGGACAGCGGGGATTTGGAACGAAGACGGAACTGAAAAACATGAATTCTTTTAAGAACGTTCAAAGGGCCTTGGAGTACGAGGTCAAGAGACAAACAAATATCCTGGATGAGGGAGTTCCGGTGGTTCAGGAAACAAGATTGTGGGATGCAGCAAAGGGGGTTACTTTGTCGATGAGAGGCAAAGAAGAGGCACCCGATTATCGATATTTTCCTGAACCTGATTTGGGCACTTTGGTAATTGAAGATCAATGGATCGAAAAGATAAGGGAAAGCCTCCCAGAATTACCCAATGATAGAAAAGACCGGTTTGTGAAGGTGTATCAAATCCCTGAATATGATGCCGGGCTTCTTACCGCTTCTAAACCATTGGCAGATTATTATGAAGAGTGTGTAAGTCTTTACCCCAATTCAAAGGTGGTCAGTAACTGGGTGATGGGGGAGCTACTGCGGAGATTGAAGAGAGATGACAGGGGGATAGAGGAGTGTCCAGTAACTCCAAAGTTATTGGCTGGAATGTTGAAAATGATAGAAGATGCTACGATCAGTGGGAAAATTGCCAAAACCATCTTCGAAGAGATGTACCTTACCAGCGAGGAGCCCGAGAAAATAGTTGAAAAAAAAGGTCTTTTGCAGGTATCTAATCAGGGAGAGCTTGCGAAGGCTGTTGAAAAGGTGTTGGCGGAGAACGCGAGAGAGGTGGAAGGCTATAAGAAGGGAAAGACCAAACTATTTGGCTTTTTTGTCGGACAGGTGATGAGGGCAACAAAGGGCAAGGCCAATCCCAAATTGGTCAATGAGATTTTGAGAGAAAAACTGGATTCCGAAGGAGAATAAATGGCCTTTAAAACTGTCGAATGGAAGGGTGATGCAGTAGTATTACTCGATCAAACCAAATTGCCCAACGATGAGGTTTATATTGAATGTCGCGATTATATGTCAATTGCAAGAGCCATTAAAGAATTGAGGATTCGAGGAGCCCCAGCCATCGGCGTTGTTGCTGCTATGGGGATTGCCTTGGGCGCAAAGGATATAGAGGCAACTGACCTCGAAGAGTTCATCGCCGAATTGAGGAGTATTTGCGATGTTCTATCAAGAACTCGTCCTACGGCGGTTAATCTATTCTGGGCAATCGATAGGATGATGTTGATTGCCAAGTCGTATGAAGACGTCGATATGGATGGTTTAAAAGTGCTCCTTGAAGAGGAAGCGCTCAAGATCTACGAGGAGGATATTGCCACCAATTATCAGATTGGAATGAATGGAAGGGTTTTCATAAAGGATAATGACAATATCCTTACCCATTGTAATGCGGGAGCCCTTGCCACGGCAGGTTTTGGTACTGCTTTAGGGGTTATTAGGGCGGCTTGGGCGGAGAAGAAGAAGATTAAGGTCTTTGCAGGTGAGACACGTCCATTTCTCCAGGGAGCGAGGTTGACTGCCTGGGAACTGATGAAAGAAAATATCCCGGTCACCCTGATAACGGACAATATGGCCGGTTACATTATGAAGAAGAAGATCATCGACCTTGTAATAGTCGGTGCTGACAGGATCGCTGCAAACGGTGATGTGGCAAATAAGATAGGTACCTATACAGTGGCAGTTTTGGCAAAGCAGCATAAAATTCCATTTTATGTTGCCGCCCCCATATCTACGCTCGATCTGACACTAAAGAATGGCGAGGGAATTCCCATAGAAGAGAGAGACGAAAGAGAGGTAACACAAATCGGATGCCTGAAGATAGCTCCAAAAAACGTACAGGTTTTAAATCCTGCCTTTGATGTAACACCTAACAGATTCGTCACAGCCATCATTACCGAGAGGGGAGTTGCAACTAAACCATATTCAGATAGCTTAAAGAAATTGATAGCGGGTAGTAGGAAGTAGATATTCTCCATACCGATTGCCTACCGAGAGTGAACAGAGCGTCTCTCCAATCTTGAGGAATCCAGATCTTTTTTCATAAACGAAACATAAACGACAGGAAACGAAAAATATTTGACTTATCGTTTGGAATGATATAATTTAATACATTCTCAACACGATTTTCATCAGCTTTCTGAAGGGAGGAAAATCCCTATGGTGGAAAAGGTAAAAAAGATATGGATGGACGGGAGGTTCGTTGATTGGGACGACGCTAATATTCATATTTTGAGCCATACGGTGCATTACGGATTAGGGGCATTTGAAGGTATTCGTTGTTATCTGTGCGATAATGGGAGTTCTGCAATCTTTCGATTGAAGGAACATGTAGACCGTTTTTTTTACTCGGCCCATATAGGACTGCTTACTATTCCTTTTACCAAGGAGGAGATAACGAATGCGATAATAGAAACCGTCAAGATCAATGGCTTAAGAGAGAGTTACATTAGGCCCATCTTATTTATCGGTGACGGAGCTATGGGTATCCATCCCCAGAACAACCCGGTCAGGGTAGCCATTGCTGTTTGGAAATGGGGAGCTTATTTGGGTGATGAAGGGCTCAGAAACGGAATAAGGGCCAAAACCGCGTCCGTTACTCGTCATCATGTTAATAGTATGATGACCAAGGCAAAGATATGTGGGAACTACGTAAATTCGGTGCTGGCCAAGAGGGAGGTAGTGCAAGACGGCTATGATGAAGCGGTCATTCTAGATACCGAGGGCTACGTCTGCGAAGCCACAGGTGAGAATATTTTTATTGTCGTAAAGGGTGATTTGAAGACGCCGCCGCTAAATTCTGTGTTACCTGGAATTACAAGGGATTCGGTTATATCGATTGCCGTGAATAGAGGCATAAGGGTGATGCAGGAAAGGTTCACCCGGGATGAACTATACATTGCTGATGAGGCCTTCTTTACCGGGACCGCGGCAGAGATTACCCCCATAAGAGAGGTAGATAATAGAACCATCGGTGATGGTAAACCTGGCGAAATTACGCTGACCCTTCAGAATAACTTCTTTGACGTAATACGCGGGAAAGAGGAGAAGTACAGGAACTGGCTTACGTACATTTGATGAGTTGAGTCAGAAGAGTTGTTCGAGGGCTCTGAAAAAGTACCCCTTTTTGCTTCGCCAATATTTTCTTATCGCGTCTAAGCTTGCTTCACGGAAGATCCACAGACTCCCTGCCTCTGGCGGGTCGAACAGGTGAATTTTCTGTATTTCGAAAGCTTCGATGGATTCCCCATGAAATGCGTTAATTGGCTCTCACGGATACTTTTCCCAGAGTTATCTCTCCGCATCATTTTGTACGTTTAGGTTTGTGCTGTAGGAACCCAGATGTTTGATATCAGGGAAAACACAACGCGTATTGAGAATATGATAGGACTGAATAGGTTAGAAGATATGGCCGACTTTTTGTCCGCACTTCATGCTGCAGACATTGCTGAGTTGATCAACAGGTTGCGAGAAGACGACAAGAAAAAGGTCTTCCAGTCACTGAACGTGGAGACTGCATCCGACGTTATCGTAGAGATGGATGATATTTCGAGGCGACAGATTTTGTCTGACATGTCTAGGGACAAACTGACTCAGATCGTTGATGATCTGGAGACGGACGATGCCGCTGATATTATAGGATCACTGCCAAGTCACGAGGCAGAGTCGATATTAAAAGAGATTGATGAGGAAGATTCTAGAGAGGTTCAAAAGCTCCTCCGATATGATGAAGAAACAGCCGGTGGAATAATGCAGGCCGAGCTTGTTTCCGTTAAAGACAATGTCACTGTGGACGATGCAATCAAGCGCATACGGTCTCTTGGAGCCGAGATAGAGGATTTCCACAATGTCTTTGTTACTGATGAAGAGAATAGATTGGTAGGGATATTACCCCTTCGCAAGTTAATTTTGGCCGACATAAAGACCAGGGTAGCAGATATAATGATGACCGATCCGGTAAAGGTTGACGTTGACGTTGATCAAGAGGAGGTAGCAAGGGTAATTCAAAAGTACGATTTGGTATCCATCCCCGTGACCGATAAGTCAGGTACTCTTTTGGGCAGAATTACCGTTGATGATGTAGTTGATGTGATCGAGGAGGAGACCTCTGAGGATTTTCTGAAGATGGCTGGGATGGGGGAGATCGAGGAACTCGTCTATGGACCGAAGATTTTCAGGATTTCTCAGAAGAGGTTACCATGGCTCTTGACGAGCCTCGTAGGTGGTTTGTTAACAGGTTACCTTATGTGGTTTTTTGAGGTGACCATTAGGGATGCCTTAGCTTTGGTGACATTTATCCCTGTTATTACAGGCATGGGTGGTAATGTGGGGATCCAGGCATCTTCTATTGTCGTCCGTGGCATGGCTACAGGGAGGGTTGATCTCGCTCACATTGGAAGTGTATTATTCAAAGAGACGAGGATAGGAGCTATAATGGGTGTCGCATGTGGGGGTGTAGTAGGGTTAATTGCTCCATTTTGGCATGGTACGCCTGTTTTGGGTTTAATCGTAGGATTTGCCATGTTTATTGGAATTACAGTAGCGTCAGTAATGGGTACCTTGATACCTGCTACATTTAAAAAATTGAATATCGACCCCGCTATTGCCTCGGGTCCATTTGTTACCACTGCTAATGATATTACAGGTATTGTTATCTACTTGAGCATTGCGACTGTTTTCTTAAAGTACATTATATAGCAATTAAAAGGCTAGAAGCCGTTACCAAAGGAGTTCTTCCCTATGCCTCTCCATAGAACCGAGGCCGTTGTTATTCGGTCTATGGATTTCAGTGAATCGGATAAGATTGTAACTTTCTTTACTCGAGATTTTGGGAAGTTGAGAGGCATTGCGAAAGGAGCCAAGAGAAGCAAGAAGAGGTTTGGAAATACTCTTGACTTGTTTTCCCGTATCAGTCTTCTTTTTTTCGAAAAGGAAAATCTTGAGTTGGCAAGGGTGAATAATTGTAACATCATTGAAACATACATGGAAATTTACAAAGACATCGAAAAGATAGCATACGGAAGTTATTTTATTGAATTGGTTTACGAGCTAGTGGGTGAGAAAGAAAAGAATAATGGGATTTTTGATCTCTTGGTCGATTCGTTGTCTCTGATTAACTGCCATGATCTCGGCGAAGAAATTGCCAGGATATTTGAGATTCGTCTTCTCTCTCTGCTTGGATACCAACCTCAATTGGCATGGTGTTTGATGTGTGGGCGAAGGCTCTCCAACAGGGAAATGTTCTGGTTCAGTCCGGTTAAAGGCGGGATCCTCTGTCATAGGTGTTCGCCCGGCCTGGAAAAGCTCTTCCCGATGTCCCCGGGAACCTTGCGGATATTACTCTTAGCCCGAGATATCGACTTCAGAAAGATTCATCGGATAATATTTTCAAAGCAAGCCTTAAAGGAGAGTGAAGAGGCCCTCACTAATTTTATCCAGTATCAAATGGGGAAAGAACCTAACTCTATGAAGTTTCTGAAGAAAGTACGGGGCTTAAACTGACTTCGGGTAGTAGCAATTTGTTCAAAACGGATGATAACACAGAAAAAATATGGTTTGTAGCAATAACCCTGATGAACGGAAAGAATCTCAGTTTCAGAGTAAGTCTTTCACTATCAAAAACAAATTAGGGATTCACGTTCGCCCCGCAACCCAGCTCGTTAAAACTGCCAGCAAGTTTGATTCAAATATCTGTATCGAAAAGGGTGAGCTCCAGGTTGACGCGAAGAGTATAATGGGGGTGTTACTATTAGCTGCTTCACAAGGGAGCTCAATCGTGATAAGAGCTGAAGGGCGGGATGCACGAGAAGCCTTAGATCAATTGGGCATACTGATAGAGGAAGGATTTGGGGAAGAGTAAGAATGGAGCCTAGAAGAAAAGAAGACTACATTGTAAGGGGAATTGGAGGTTCTCCTGGAATCGTTATTGGGAAGGCCCAACCGATTCAGCGAGATAGTGTTGATATCTTTGCGTACCGACTTATTGACGAGGCTGAGGTGGGTTTCGAAGAGGAGCGTTTTAGGATCGCTGTTGAAGCGTCTAAGAAGCAGTGTTTAAGGGTAAAAGAAAGCATCCTGAATCAGGATGCCAAGGACGTGGCCTATATTATTGACGCCCAGCTGCTGATCCTTGAGGATAGGATGCTTATCGATGAGACCGTAAAGAGGATAAGAGAGGAAAAGATTAATGCCGAATGGGCATTAGAGATTACCCTGCAAAAGCTTCGGAAGGCCTTTAGAGACATAGCTGATGGATATTTGAGTGAAAGGACGAGCGATCTTGATTATGTTGGAGAAAGGATCTTTCGGAATCTCCTGGGAAAGGAAGAGAAGAGAATTTCTGATCTGAAAGAAAAGGTTATTATTGTTGCCCATGATTTGTCGCCAGCTGATACGGTGCAGATGACCAAAGATAAGGTTATTGGCTTTGTGACTGACATAGGTGGAAAGACATCCCACACGGCAATTATGGCAAGGGCATTAGAGATTCCCGCTGTTGTTGGATCAGAAAGGATTACCCTGGAGGTCAAGATAGGAGACTCTTTGGTGGTTGATGGTACGACCGGACTCGTAATAATCAATCCTTCAAAGCGGATACTAAACGAGTATTTAGAGAAGAAGCGGATTTACGAAAGCTTAGAGAAAGAACTCTTTAGATATAAAGACCTCCCTGCCGAAACGCTGGATGGATATAGAATAAGGGTTGCGGCAAATGTTGAGTTAATTGAAGAAATTCCATCTGTCGTTGAACATGGGGCGGAAGGGATAGGGCTGTACAGGACCGAATTTTTATACCTGAGTAAAAAGGGGCTTCCATCGGAGGAAGAGCAGTTTCAGACATACAAAAGTGTTGTCGAGCAATTGCATCCCCATACTACGACTATACGAACCCTGGATATT
The DNA here is from genome assembly GCA_043818015.1 of Pseudomonadota bacterium. Classification (GTDB taxonomy): domain Bacteria; phylum Desulfobacterota; class UBA8473; order UBA8473; family UBA8473; genus JBDRGH01. The sequence goes on along the minus strand of JBDRGH010000082.1, from coordinate 3,540 downwards.
GGTGGAGACAAATTCATTTCTCACCTCGATCTGGCTAAGGAGATGAACCCTGTTATGGGTCTCAGGGCCATTAGATTTTGTCTAAAGGAAGTGGGAATATTCAAGACCCAATTGCGGGCGATTTTGAGGGCAAGTAGCTTTGGGAATGTCAGGGTGCTGTTCCCCATGATCTCAGGGGTTGGTGAGATACTTCAAATAAAAGAGATATTGGCGGAGGTAAGATCAGAACTAGCGAAGAAGGGTCTTCCCTTCGACCCCAACATTGAAATTGGCATAATGATAGAGATCCCCTCGGCCGTTACCCTTGCCGATATCTTGGCTAAGGAAGTCGACTTTTTTAGCATTGGAACCAATGACCTCATCCAATATTCATTGGCGATTGATCGGGTGAACGAACACGTGAGTTATCTTTACGAACCCTTACATCCTGCGGTTTTAAGAGTCGTAAAGCATGTGGTTAACTGTGGACATAACGCAGGCATCAAGGTGGGGATGTGTGGAGAGATGGCTGGAGAGCCACTATATATCCCCATCCTCTTGGGATTAGGTTTGGACCAGTTGAGTATGAATGCCCTATCCGTTCTTAGAGTTAAGAAGATTATCCGCTCCATAACGTATCAAGAGTCGAAGGAACTTTTGAATAGTATCATGGAATTCACCACGGCTTCAGAGATCAAATCGTTTGTTAAGGAAGAAATGATAAAACGTTTCCCAATAGATTTTGGAGAGTTGAACGCTGCACATTGATGACTACTATGTAGTAGACGGTCAAGGAGGATATTCTTATGTCAATGACCAGATTTTTGTTTACTTCAGAGTCGGTTACAGAAGGACAACCCGATAAGATAGCCGACCAGATCTCTGATGCTATTCTGGATGCAATCATTGCCGAAGACCCTAAGGGGAGAGTTGCTTGCGAAACTTTAGTTACAACTGGAATGGCGATGATAGCGGGTGAGATTACCACCTCTTGCTATGTGGATATGCCCCAGATAGTCAGGGAGACAATTAGAGAGGTTGGGTACAATGATTCGTCCATGGGGTTTGACTGGGAGACATGCGCCGTGATTACCACGATTGGCCAGCAGTCACCCGATATAGCCCGTGGTGTAAATGCAGTCGATGGGAAAGAGCAGGGAGCTGGCGATCAGGGTTTGATGTTTGGTTATGCCTGCAATGAAACCCCGGAATTGATGCCCATGCCCATAACCTATGCCCATAAATTAACCATGAGGTTGGCCCACGTCAGAAGACAAGGTATGGTGAACTTCCTAAGGCCGGATGGAAAATCGCAGGTTACTGTTGAATACATAGATGATAAACCTATAAGAGTCGATGCGGTGGTTGTCTCTACCCAGCATGCCCCGGATGTGAAGTACCAAACGTTGCAGGAAGTCGTAATCGAAGAGGTTATCAAGAAGGTTATTCCGCAAGATCTCTTAGACGAAAAGACTAAGTACTATATTAACCCCACGGGGCGGTTTGTTGTTGGTGGTCCCCAGGGTGACTGTGGTTTGACCGGCAGGAAGATCATCGTGGATACCTACGGGGGACAGGGGAGCCATGGAGGTGGATGCTTTTCCGGGAAGGACCCATCCAAGGTTGATAGGAGTGCCTCATATATGGCCCGTTACATAGCGAAAAATCTGGTAGCAGCAGGCTTGGCAAGAAGGTGCGAGGTTCAAATGGCCTATGCAATTGGTGTAGCAGATCCTGTTTCGGTGATGATAAATACCAATGGAACTGGTGTAATACCTACAGATAGAATTGCCGAAATTGTAAGGGAGCATTTTGTCATGAGGCCTGGTGCTATAATCAAATACCTGGACTTATTGAGGCCAATATATAAGAAAACTGCATGTTATGGTCATTTTGGGAGGATGGATCCTGATTTTACCTGGGAAAGGACGGATAAAGTTGACGAGTTGAGAAAGGCTGCCGGTATATGAGGAGGGGGAAGTGGATTTTGATATAAAGGACATAAACCTTGCGGAGAAAGGGAGACTCAGGATTGAGTGGGCAAACAGGAGCATGTCCGTTTTGAATTTAATCGAGAAGAGGTTCGAAGAAGAAAGACCCCTTGACGGGGTGAAGGTGGCGGCCTGTCTTCATGTCACAACTGAAACCGCCAGCTTGATGAGAACCTTAAAGGCTGGTGGAGCTTCCGTTGTGGTTTGTGCTTCCAACCCTCTGAGCACCCAGGATGATGTTGCAGCATCTTTAGTGGAGCATCATGGAGTCCCGGTATACGCAAAGAAGGGGGAGGATAACGAAACCTATTATAGACACATTTACTCAACCCTGGATACAAAACCTATGATTACGATGGATGATGGAGCCGATCTAGTCTCTACTATACACTCCCAAAGGACTGAATTGATTGACGGCATAATCGGGGGCACTGAAGAGACTACTACCGGGATAATAAGACTTCGAAGCATGGCGGACAAAGGGGTACTAAAATTTCCCATCATATCGGTCAATGATGCAGACTCAAAGCACCTATTTGATAACCGCTACGGAACTGGGCAGAGTACCATCGATGGAATCATTCGAGCTACAAACTATCTTCTGGCAGGTTCTGTCTTCGTGATTTGTGGATACGGCTGGTGTGGTAAAGGGGTGGCTATGAGGGCAAGGGGCATGGGGGCGAATGTTATTATTACTGAAGTAAATCCCTTGAGAGCATTGGAGGCTGTAATGGATGGATACCGGGTAATGCCCATTGCAGATGCAGCCAAAATAGGGGATATTTTCTGTACCCTTACCGGTGATATCAACGTTATAAGAAAAGAGCATTTTCTTACGATGAAGGATGGAGCTATCGTCTCTAATTCTGGCCATTTCAATGTGGAATTGGAATTGAAAGCGCTGGAAGAGAATAATATCAGCAAAAGGAGGATTAGGGATTTCATCGATGAATACACCCTCTCCGATGGGAAGAGGATAAATGTACTCGCTGAAGGAAGATTAGTTAACCTAGCCTCGGCAGAAGGACATCCGTCGAGTGTCATGGATATGAGCTTTGCAAATCAGGCGTTATCTGTGGAATATCTGGTCAAGAACGGCCGGACCTTTGAGAATAAAGTATACAGGGTTCCTACAGAAATAGATCAGAGAATAGCAAAACTCAAGCTTGAATCGATGGGTGTAGAGATTGATGCCTTAACAGAAGAACAAGAACAATACCTAGCATCATGGGAGGCGGGGACATAAGGAAAGGATGACCCCGATGTTATCGGGGTTAACATGGGTCAGGAAAAAAGGGAAATCTTAGTTTGCGAGACAGTGTGTTCGTCACTTTACGAGGTAATGATTTATCCGATATTCAAACGCCGCTATTACGTTTAGTTTACTAATCCCCATGCTCTGGGGAATTGGGTAGTAAGGGGCTGCAAATCTAACTGCATTAATAGCTCCATCATCAAGGACCTGAGATCCAGAGGATTGTAAAACTTGAAGCTCTGCAAGGTCCCCATTCTTTAAAATTGAAAATATCAAGTTTAGCCTCCCCTCGATTTCTTCCTCTCTTGCCTCATA
>JBDRGH010000081.1:0-3646 GCA_043818015.1 Pseudomonadota bacterium | reverse complement strand
GCCGGTGAGAGTAGATCGTTGAAAAGAATAAAATCGGGTTTCAACGAACGTTACTGAACCATTGATTTGTATTCATGTAACAAACAATAACATATTTATAGATTGTTACATAAATAACTAGTATGAAAAACCTGACCAAATACATCCTCTCCAGCTATGGAGGCATGGCAGTAAGACGGAAGGTAATCGATGACGTGTGCAACAAATTCGATGCTGTCTCTTCGAACACTGTCAATAACATGATATCCTACGGCTACCTGGTCAGGGTTCTCCGCGGATTGTACTATGTGAAGACACTTGAAGAATTCGTGAATAAGAAAGCCATTGATGTGCAAAGGGTCATATCACTGGGCCTAGAAGAGCTTGGAGTCAACTGGTATTTCGGCCTGAATACGGCCCTTAGGATGAATGGCGCGACGCATGAATACTCGGATATTGTATTTGTGCTGAACGATAAGATTTACAGGAACAAGGAGATTAAGATCCTGAAGACCAGAGTTAAATTCATCAAAATAGCCCCCAGGCTCCTCGGGTTCGGCGTAGTCGCCGAGAATGGCATACGCTATTCCGATTTGGAGAAGACCCTTCTCGACATGATTTACTTGTCAAAATACAGATCTATTCCAGAAGGGAAGATAGCCCTTACAGTAGAGGAATACGCGAAAGATGCGAACTGCAAAAAGGTTAACGATTACCTCAAGGCTTATACGATGAACGTGGGGAAGGTGGCTAAGAATGCCGGACTTGTCTGAGTTCGTCGGGTTCGTCGCTGCAAAATCAGGCGTAGCCAGGCCTGCACTCGTTGAGCAAGACATGTTGATACATAGGCTCTTGAAAGAGTTGTGCGACTCGCCTAGTTTTATGGGGAAGTACGTGTTCAAGGGAGGAAGCTGCCTTGTGAAATGCTACTTCGGCTATTACCGCTTCAGCGTGGACCTAGATTTCACCTGGAAAGACCATGGGTACCTCAGCTTCGGCGGTAAGGAACTGCAGAGGCGGCTCAAGGCAGAGACCATGGCTCTTGGCCAGATTTTAGAAGATGTTTCGAAGCGGATCGGGCTCGACTTCAAGAATGATCGGAGCGACAAGCGGTACTTTGAGTTCGGTGGCAGCAAGCGGATGGTCACGTTCAAGCTGTGGAAGGGAAAAGAGTTCGTGAAGGTTCAAGTCAATTTCGTCGAGGAAATGCTGTTCGCCGCAAAGAAGAAGACGGTTAAAACGCTACTGGACGGTGTCAGCCTGAGACGTGACGAGACGGTATATTTCGAGGAGCAACTGGCTCATTATGCGCCCTTCGACGTCGATGCCTATGACGAGCGAGAGATCCTCTGCGAGAAGGTTCGGGCTATACTAACGAGGAGGGCACAGAAGCTGCGTGATTTCTATGACCTGTTTGTCCTGGACAGTCGGGGGTTCAAAGTCGGGGCGTTGATTGAGGAGAGTACACAGAAGACGAAGGCTTCGTTTTACTACAATAAGTACCGGGATAACTTCGAGGCAAACAAGAAAGCGATCGAACTGGACGATGCCGTGCTTGAAAGCCCGTTCGAGAGAAGCCTGTTCATCGTTACCCCACCACCTGAGTTCGACAGGTTCGTTGAGAAGCTTTCAACCGAGTTGCTAGGAATCGCAGGTAAAGTTCAAAAGTCATGAGACCTTTCCGAGGGCTGCTTTCGTCTCCGTCGGAAAGCTTTGCATCAGGCTCTCAATAAGCGTCGTCGCGATGACCTTTCTGCACCCATCACAGAGATAGGTTGTCGACTGGGGAACCATGAGAATTCAGTCCCTGAAATCTCTTTAAAGTAGACGCATCATGCTGAAGGCAGGGGTTTGCTGAAAGTGAATAATCCCTCGCAGTTGGTCTCTCTTTGATGGATAGTCTAGGAACTGAGTGCGCACCAGATTCAGGAGATAAAACACGGCTCCACCCAGATTATGCTATCGTAGTTTGACTTTAAAATTACCTTGGTCCTTGAGACTTAAAATGTGCGCGAGAGTTCAATATGCCTTAACTTCAATAGGTTCATATGGGGCGTAATTGGGAAAACATTAAGCAGTATGGGTTCTTGTATGATTGATATTTGTCCGATATACCAAAATTGGCGCGTACGCGTTGAGCCTCAACAAAATAATTAAGCCAGTAACCTTGTTTCACCTCTAAAATAAATACTATTTTACGCAGTTTTTACACCAAACAATGCCATCTGAGGCGGGTGGTATGGTTTCTCCTTTCCTCGATGTCGCAGATCATTCTGAGGGCCTCGTCGTTCCAGAGCCTGCGGTAGAGTTCTTTGTCGCTTGGGATGCGTCTCAGCTGTTTTATCAGTAATGCTTTGAATATGCCGAGGGAGCTTCTTGGTTCCTAGTGAAATATACCGAGAAGTCTGATAATTGTTTTAATCCATGAAGTTAATTATTTTGAGGTGCAGGTGATGCGTTATTTCCTCAGGTTGTGAAGATAGAAAGGGCGTTGTTATTGTCAGATATGAAGATGAACCCGAGAAGATGTTAACAAAGTACATCTATTATAGAATGAAAGATTCTAGAAAAAGACCGAATGTTAAGCTTCTGACAGAGGGTAAACATTGGGCTGATCTAAAATAAGGTTCGATCCTGTGCCCCATGTGGGGCACTCCACCGATGTATCCAAAGATTCCTAAAGAGAAACCAGACTACGGATCCAAGTAAGGTCTTGAGCCCAGGGAATAAAGATCCTTGTCGATGATGTCATCTCAACTCTTCTCCAGTTTTGAGCTGTTTGGTCTGCTGCCTTTGAGCCGTGACGTATTTAAACCCGGTTGAATGTATCTCATTGACGCTTGTCCAAGCCACAATACCCGCAAGGAGACGAAACCTGGACACATATAAATGGAGTAAAAGGCATGACACAGGAACCAATTATAGACCCCAAGGACCTGGACATCGACATAGTGAACGTCGTAGCGTCTGCAAGCCTAGACCAGAAATTCAACCTGCTAGACATTGTGAAAACCTTCAGAAACGTCGAGTACAACCCCAAACGGTTCCCCGGCCTCGTATTCAGACTCAAACGACCTAAAACAGCCACCCTCATCTTCGGTTCAGGCAAAATGGTGTGCACGGGAGCCAAGTCAGAGAAGATGGCGATAAGGGCGGTCCACAAGGTTGTTCGCGAGTTAAAGAACAATGGAATCATCATCCTGGGTAAACCAAAGATTGTGATACAGAACATGGTAGCAAGTGCAAATCTCCATGGGTCCATCGACTTGGAGACCGCTGCTGATGTACTGGATAACGTGATGTATGAGCCTGAGCAGTTCCCAGGTCTCATCTATCGGGTGAGTGACCCTAAGACGGTTCTTCTCCTCTTTGCGTCGGGTAAGCTTGTCTGCACGGGTGCAAAAAGCGAGGAAATGGTCCATGAATCCGTTGCAAAGGTCTATGAGGTCTTGAAGGATTATGATCTTTTATTCAAAGAGTAGCTGCGCGCCAGCGTGTAACGTAAATATATTAGTTCGGTGTTATCTTTACTGATACTTAATTGTATCTTGACAGGGTGAAGGAACTCTTCGAAAACGTGGACTGGGCGCCCATGGAGACCATAGTCAACACCCTCTACAACATGGAAGGTAGAGGCAGAAGACCCAAACCACCCATAGCCTACCTA
>JBDRGH010000080.1:0-4382 GCA_043818015.1 Pseudomonadota bacterium | reverse complement strand
CAATGGGAAGGTTCAATGCGCTGGTCATAAACCCTGGCGGATATACTCATACAAGTGTGGCTATTAGAGATGCTATTGTTGCCGTCGGTATACCCACGGTGGAGGTTCATCTTTCGAATATATATAAGAGGGAAGAGTTTCGTAAACGATCCCTCTTAGCAGATGTCGTTGTAGGTCAGATTGCTGGGTTTGGAGCAGATAGCTACCTATTAGGACTGAGGGCAGCAGTTGGTATCATAAGAAAGGGAGAGTAATGGTGAGAAAAGCTGCCTTCCGGAAGCTGCGACACAAGTTTGAAAAATATGGTCTAGATGGCATCCTCGTTTCAAATCTTGATAATGTAAGATATTTGAGCGGTTTCACGGGAAGTGAAGGGGTTATATTAATTTCCCGAAACGGCAGTTACTTTTTGACAGGTTCCAGGTACACAACCCAGGCCTCAGAACAAACCAAAGGCTTTATTGTCAGGGAATATGACAGGAGGGAAAAAGAGATCTCGGACTTGCTCTCCAGGCTCAATATTGGTACTCTGGGATTTGAGCCGCAATACGTTACATTCGAGTCTTACGGCAAGTTGTCGGAACGGCCACAAGCTACTAAATTGATTCCTATTGACGAGGGATTAGATGATTTGAGGGTTGTGAAGGAAGAGTCCGAGATTCGACTCATAAAAGAGGCCATAAGAATTGCCTCAGAAAGCTACCTTGATGTGATGGAAAGCATCAAGGTTGGTGTAGAGGAGCGGGAAATTGCCTTAGAAATAGAGCATCTGATGAGAAGAAAGGGGGCAGAGAAGGTATCCTTCGATACCATCGTTGCTTCTGGTAAGAGGGCAGCCCTGCCCCACGGTGTCGCTACCACCAAGACGATAAAAAAAGGGGAATTTATCGTAGTCGACTATGGGGCGAGATATGAGGGTTATTACTCTGATGAGACCCAGACCGTGGTCGTTGGCAAACCGACATCGAAACAAAAACAGATTTATCAGATAGTGAAAGAAGCTCAGGAAAAGGCCTTTGAAGCCATCAGGCCTGGAATACACGTCACGAAACTTGATGCTGCCGCAAGGGATCACGTCGATGGAGCCGGTTTTGGGAAATACTTTGGGCATGGAACAGGACATGGAGTCGGGTTGGCAATTCATGAATTACCTCATATCTCACCGCTGGGTAAGGGTATAATAGAGGAGGGAATGGTATTTACTGTAGAGCCTGGCATCTATATACCAAAATGGGGGGGGGTTAGAATAGAAGACATGGTGAGAGTTACCTCCGACGGATATGAAAAGCTAACCTTCTTACCGAAGGAGTTGCGGGTGGTTTGATGCGGATTTGGGGTCAGACCCCAAATCCCATGCCTTAGATTTTCATAGATGGTTGAAATTTATTTCCATTCTGACTCCTGAATTCTGGCTTCTTACTTCTCAAAACAATAGAGAGGATCTATGTATTCAACATCAGATTTCCGTAAAGGTCTAAAGATCGAGCTAGACGGGAAGCCTCATGAGATAGTGGATTTTTTACATGTTAAGCCTGGCAAAGGTGGTGCATTTGTCAGAACAAAATTACAAAACCTCTTAACTGGTAGCGTTGTTGACAGAACTTTTAGATCAGGTGAGAAAGTCGGTATGCCAGATCTGCAAGAAAAAAGAATGCAGTATCTATATCGAGCTGACGATACGTTCTGCTTCATGGATCAGGAGGCATATGACCAGATCTACCTCACGCCGGATCAATTGGGGGATAACTGGGGTTTTCTCCAAGATAACATCGTTATCAACGTTCTTTTTCACAACAATCAGCCCATCGGGGTTGACCTTCCAATCTTCGTAGAACTCGCCGTTTCTAAGACGCAGCCAGGGCTAAAGGGTGATACGGTATCGGGGGCGAACAAACCGGCTACCCTGGAGACGGGGGCGGTTATCCAGGTCCCGTTATTCATAGAAGAGGGTGATGTAGTAAAGATTGATACCCGAACAGGGGAGTATAGTGAGAGGGTCAACAAGGGAAGAGGCTGAGATAAAGCACAGCAAAACGGCGGAGGATTTAATTATGGAGGATAAGTTTGAAAAACTCGCTAAGGCTTACTCGGCTGGAGCCTCCAGGTTGAAGACCTGGTCAGGTTTTTCGGTAAAGGAGGTATATACGCCCGAAGACACAAAAGAGCTCGACTATGAAAAGGAGATAGGTAACCCAGGGGATTACCCTTTTACCCGGGGTATTCACGCAACCATGTTCAGGGGTAGAGTTTGGACGAAGAGAGAGGTCGCAGGGTTTGGTACCCCAAAGGATACAAATGAGAGGGTGAAGTACCTCATAGATGAGGGCCAAAGTGGGATCAATATCATCAATGACCTTCCCACTGCCATGGGGGTAGACTCCGACCATCCTATGGCGAAAGAAGAGGCAGGTGCTATGGGTGCACCTTTTTCGTCTCTCAAAGATATGGAGGAGATGGTTGAAGGCATTCCTCTCGAAAAGGTCAGTATGTCCTTTAACGTTTCAACGACTGTTTCTCCCATAGTAGTTGCCCAGTATGTTGCTGTAGCACAAGATAGAAAAATTGACCTGGCCACGTTAAGAGGGACCATACAGAATGAGCCATTGAAAGGGAGGTACTGCGGTTACTCACCGAGTACAAACCATGTAGACCTGTGTTTACAGACATCAGCCGACATTATAGAGTTTTGCAGCAAGTACATGCCTCTGTGGTATACTACCAACGTGAACCTTTATGATCTAAGAGAAACCGGCATAAATGCCGCTCAAGAGATTGGTTTTGGATTTGCCATGGCAATAGCATATATAGAAAATGTCCTGAAGAGAGGTCTGGATATCGACGATTTTGCTCCAAGGATAGCCTTTTACTGTAGTTCCCACATAGACTTCTTTGAAGAGATAGCTAAGCTCAGGGCGGCAAGAAGGATGTGGGCCAGGATAATGAAAGAGAGGTACAATGCGAAAAAACCTAAGTCATTGACCTTCAAGTTCGGTGTCCATACCGCAGGGTGTTCTCTCGTACCTCAACAGCCCCTGAATAACGTAATAAGGGTTGCATATGAGGCCCTCGCAGCAGTGCTGGGAGGAGTCCAATCCCTTCACTCGTGTTCCTATGATGAACCAATAGCTATACCCACAGAGGAATCTCATCGGCTTGCCCTGCGAACACAGCAGATCCTGGCCTGTGAAACAGGTGTTGCCACCGTTGCAGATCCGTTGGCAGGGTCTTACTACGTGGAGTCCCTGACTAATAAGATAGAAGAAGAAGCCCAAAAGATACTGGAGCAGATTGAGGAGATGGGAGGTATGATTGCTGCCATAGAGAGTGGGTGGATAGATCAAGAGATAGAGAAAGCTGCATACCAGTATCAGAGAGAAGTGGAGAGTAAGGAGCGGATTGTAGTTGGTGTAAATGAGTTCACCATCCCTCCGGACGAGGATGTACAGGGAGAGTATCATAAGACCCCGTCTGAAGTATCGGAGAAGCGGGAGGCTGCTCTAAAGGAACTGAGGGAAACCAGGGATAGCCGTAAGGTTGAGGAGGCATTGAAGAAGTTACGTGAGGCAGCTACTACAAAACCAAGGGAAAACCTCCTTCCTCATATAATAGACGCGATCAAGACCTATGCTACCACCGGGGAGACACTCGGAACCATACGGATGGCATTCGGATACAGTTACGATCCATTTGAAGCACTGGAGCATCCTTTCTTTGCTTGATCATCTCCAAATTAGTTGATGAATTAAGAGGATTCAGGGGGTCAAGGAGTCAGGGATTCGAGCGAGGCGTCCTTGAATCCTTTTCACCCTGCCCATATTTTTTGTTGCATTGCGTATGCCTTTGTGATAGAAAAGACAGCCAAATTGTCTCAAGGAGGACTTACAGGACTTCTTACTCTTACTGCTAAGACGCTCACGCTCGATTCCCTGGCGCATATTTCACAGCGCCGTACATCTCTCAGGTTCCTATTCCAGCGACGCTTCCTCACGCCGTCATGGTATTTCCCTCCTTATCTGGTTACAGGCGCTCGGCTTTAAGTCTTATGTTTTTCAGTCCAGTCATAAACGGGGCCTTTGAAAACCCATGCTCCCTTTGAAAGAGTTTCCCTGAGAGGGAATTTACAAATAGCGCTTTTCGCCTCGGGCTCTCTCCGAAGGTCCTGAGATTAGGGGTCGCAAATCATGCTACCTGTTCGGTCTAGCCCTGAGAGCTGATTGCTGATGTTTATAGTTGACTGGTTGTCGGTCAATTTCTCCTTTGATTGGCCCACTACCAGTTACCTTGAGCCTGATGCTGTTCAGATCGGCTAAACCAAACTTCGAATGCAGAAAACGAGGTCTATTCCATGATGGATGAAACAAACGGAGTTAAACTCAAAGTCG
>JBDRGH010000079.1:0-14611 GCA_043818015.1 Pseudomonadota bacterium | reverse complement strand
CATAGATGGGGTGGCTGAACCGAGAATCACCACTGCTTTCGCCCGCTTCCCCCTTACCATTGCAAGGTCCCTGGCACTGTACCGTAGTTTTTCTTCCTGTTTGTACGAGGTATCATATTCCTCATCCACGATAATGATTCCGACGTTTTCAAAAGGGGTGAAGATAGCGGAGCGAACCCCTACAGCTATCTTAACATCTCTTTTCTTTATCCGCCTCCATTCATCGTATCTCTCCCCTTCTGACAGCCCACTGTGTAACACAGCTATGTTATTACCAAAGCGTGATCTGAAACGAGTCACCAGTTGGGGTGTCATCGATATTTCAGGAACCAAGACAATAGCCTCTTTACCTAACGTTATTACCTCTTCAATAGACCTCAGGTAGATTTCGGTCTTACCACTCCCCGTGACACCATGGAGGAGAAATGGAGAGAACCTGCCGGATTTGGTGGCCATAACGACCCTATCGAGAACCTGTTGTTGTTCCTTTGTCGGCCGTGGGGGAGAATCCTGGTCACACGTCTCAAATCCTATAGGGTCACGATAAACCTCTTTGTGGAACACAGAAATCAGCCCCTTCTCTTGTAATCTCTTAACACTGCTAAGAGAGTTACCGAACTCTTCCTTAAGCATCCGAAAGGAAACCGTCTCCTTATCTCGAATAAACTTGAATATACTGGCCTGCTTGGCTGCTTTTTTCTCCAATAGGTCGAGGACAGAGGTCAAATTGTCTGTCGATAGACTATCCCCCTCATATTTTACGAATCTTTCGGTCTTAGGGCTAACTCTTCCGCCCCTCTCTTTTGACTCTATACTGATTAGCCCTTCGTTTCTTAACTTAAAAACGAGAGAGTACGGGTCATATCCAGATACGCTCTTTGCAAGGTGCCGTAAAGTAACCCCCTTTTTTTCTGAAGTTTCCTTTAGTATTCGATGGGCTGGGGAATCATGATTGGACCGAGCCAGAAACTGGGAGCCCTTTTGTGTTATGGAAAGTGTTTGCAAGGTCTCGACATTAATGCCCTTGGGTAGGGCAGTCCTTATGGCTTCGCTCAGAGAGGAGAAATAGTAGTCCGAGACCCAGCGGTAAAAATTTAACTCATCTTTACTGAATAGGGGGAATTCATCGAGGACATTTAGGACATCCTTGAGGTCTTTGGCCTCAACCTCTTGAGGGAAGCTCAAAACGTATCCGGTTATCCTCCTTTTGCCGAGAGGGACCAGTACTCTCTTGCCTATTTCGAGGTGATCCCTTAGTTCCTCGGGCACTTGATAGTGAAAGGTCTTTGCAAGGGGCAAGCTGGGTGCGACCTCGACAAATCTTCTATCTCCCATGGGTTGTCTTTACAGATTCTTTCCTGATCTTGACGATATCGAATAGGTTATCGGGAACGTTCGTGTTTATCACCACCCTTTGTGCTTGATAACGCACGGCCAATGTATTGTCATGGTAAAACTCGATGGTGAAGGGATACCAGTACTTCCCATCTACCTGTTTATAGTCTAGATAACGGATCTCAACGTTCGCAACTGCGACTTTTTTCTCGGCTCTTACTATAAACCTGAGGGGCAAGAAGTTCTCCTTCTCTATCCACAGCTGGGGGGACTCAGTCTCCCTTTCGGTAGCACCGATAATGAAGGCAATTTTTCCGTCAAATCTTCCCAATCCCATCCTTTCGGTATCGACCTTCCGGGAACGGAGGAGCTGAATGACGTCGTCCACGGATCGTCTTATGAAGAGATCCTTAGAGATACTCATCTCGTCTGGTGATTCCGAGGTCACTCTCCCAGCTTCAGTGGTTAACAACTCTCCCCGCTTGTAAATGATGGTCTTTTTCCCGTCACGTGACTCAATGTCTAGGCGGTAACTATCTGGAATTCTCAGGTAGAGAACCTCTGAAACCTGGAGATCTTCAGAACCAGAGTCTTCATTAAAGGTGGTGGCAATCTGTTCCACCCTTACATTTTGCACAGCTTGATTTGCTGCTAGCATCATTTTTATTAAGAAATTAGCGGAGGGGATATACCCTGAAGCGTAAAGAGGAAGGAAAAGTACTAAAGATGCCGATGTAGCCCGCCAGAATAGTTTCATCAGAGTACCCTAAAACTCATAAAAAATCTTTCTGGTCTTTTCCGCGTTATCAACCGTATAGAGAAGATCGTATCGTTCCAGTTCATGGCGCAAGCTGTCAAGCTTGCTCCGGTCAATGTTCTTTGCACGGATATAGACATGCCGGTATCCATCCTCGGCACGTTCGTACGAAGTCATGATGCTAAGGATAATGGCCCCATAAGACCGAAATATGTCAACCACCTCCTTAATAGAACCAGACTTATCGGGAAGGTTGAAGCCAAACTGGAAGCCACCTTGCCTGATCCCGGTCATACTGATAAGTAACTTAAAGATGTCAGACTCCGTAATTATTCCCACCAGTTTCTTATTAGAATCGACCACTGGAAGGCTACCAATCTTCTTTTCTAACATCACCACCGCTGCGTCTTCCACTGTATCGTCGGGAGAGATCGTCTTCGGATTGATACTCATAATATCCTTCACTTTGACCTTTTCGATAAGGTGTTTTATTTCACGTATTGCCAGCGCATTAGCCTGAGGAGTAGACTCTCGGTTAACATCAAGATATGACACTATCCCTACCAGTTTATCCTCTTTCAAAACCGGAATTCGTCGAATATTGTAGTCTTCCATCAACTGCATTGCAGCTTTCATAGAATCATCAAGGTCAACGGTAATCATACTCTTTGACATCCAGTTTTTTACCAGCATGCAAGGGTACTCCCTCTATCGATACAGGTAATTCTTCGATACTTCCCCTACCTCTCTCCCCCACGAAGGTTCCAGAGGCTCCTTTGGCATCAGGGATGGGAATCTACGTTAGCATCGTTTTTTTGTCTTCTCCATGTAACACTCTTCGCAAAGTCGGGCCTCTCCTTCCTGTATTGCCTCTTCCTCTTCCATCTCTGTCTTACAGATGTCGCACTTTACTTTCATGATCTCAGCACCCCCTTTTTTGAACTGTTCGTTGCCTTTCTCCCCGCTTATGGGTGTCCGGCTGATCGCAGTGGCAGACTATTGAATCTCGATGTATTTAGAGCACTTACGAGAGTTGACACATTACCCTTAATATATCAATCGCAAGGACCGGTGTCAAGTTAAGAATCTCTGGACTTTCCCGAATTTATAGTGAACTCCTTTGTCTCATGGCGAAATGTGCTGGAGCAGTGGGGTACCCATCGAGGGTGAGCAGGAAGGGGAAAGCCAGCCCGAAGAGGCTGGAAGGGGAAAGTATTCCCCACCTGCGAGCTCCGAAAGGGTCACTGGGGAAGCACTGAGCGAAGGGATAAAGGGGTCCACTTAAATAATGCCAGATTACTTATGAAATCATGGCGTTCCGAAAATACTTCGCCAGAAACTCAGGAAACTCCTGAAGAATCTGCGGTTCTCCGTTTCTCCCTCTCATTTCAGGGGTAATGCGGGTTGGATTCCCTCTCGGCGGCCCATCTCTTCAGCAGAATTTTTTGTTTGACTTATCTATCAAGGTTAGTTAAATAAAAGAGAGGACCTGGAATACGATTTGTATCTCAAAGAGTTGCGGGAGGGAGTGGAATATGTATGAGGAAAAAGAGGACAAATTTACAAGAGAAGAGATTAAGAAGGGGGTAGAAGACTTCCTGAAGTACGTGGGGTATACCAAGTTGGAACCAAAGTATATTGGTTTTACCCTGCCCGATGTTTATGTGGAGAGAAAAGAGGGCAACAAGAAACATCAAATAATTGGCGTTATTAAGAAAGACTTAAGCCTTGCCTTAGAGGGGTATCGAGAACTGGCCGCTGCGAAGTGTGTCCTGGGAAACAAGGTAGATTACGCCTTGATACTTCCACCGGTTAGCGAATACTTTACCCTGGCATTTCTTATCAGGGAAGAGGAATGGTGGTTTCCGATCAAGGAGCATGCTTTTATGATGTGGTTGGTTAATCCAGAGAGAGAGAAAGTTGATTGTCTTGTGGGCTGGCCTTCCGATGATATCTTTAGGGACTATTTTGGAGCCATGAGCGGAATGGACTCTATACTCTCGCAGGAAGCGGCAAAAAAAATGATGGACGAGGAATTTTAAGTAGGGAAGATATATTTTGCCCGGAAGCTGCTGACGAGAATGCTGCCTTAGCGAATCGCTAAGCGTTGATCGCGCTGGTTCAGTTGACAAGGACTGAGGCAAAAAAGGATAGCGTTTGAAAAATTGAAGAAGCGGAGGAAAAGTGGTGCTTGATCATCGCAAGCTTACGGAACTTTCTTTTGAGATAGGGCCGATACGTCCCCCCAGTGAAGGCGGAAGTTATTCCCTGCTCCTGCGGGTTAGTAGGAATTGCCCGTGGAATCAGTGTACCTTCTGCTTCGGCAAACCATACAACCACGAGAAATTCGAGCTGAGATCCGTCGATGATATTAAGGCCGACATCGATACGGTAGGCGCGATCCGAGATCAAATAAAAGGGGCCTCCTGGGAGCTGGGTTATGCCGGTGAAATAAACGCTGCGATAGCGACAGCACTTATGAGAAGCTTACCGCAACTCGACAGCAACCATAGTTTCATTAACGTCTTTAACTGGCTCTACTCCGGAGGAAGGACGGCGTTTTTACAGGATGCCGACTCCCTTATCCTTCCCACCTCCCAGTTAGTTGAGGTTATTACCTATTTAAGGGAAAACTTTCCTGCTCTGAATAGGGTAACGTCTTATGCCAGGGCGAAGACCATTTTTAAGAAGAAGCAGGAGGAGGTAGAACAACTGCGTAAAGCCGGTCTCTCGAGATTGCACATAGGACTCGAGACAGGGGACGATGAGTTGTTACGAAAGGTCAAGAAAGGGGTAACGGCAGACGAGCATATCCTTACGGGAAGAAAGGTAATGGAAGCTGGCATAGAGCTTTCAGAGTACATAATGCCGGGTTTGGGTGGAAGGGCTCTTTCCAAACAGCATGCGGAGAATACCGCCCGGGTATTGAACGAGATTAATCCAGACTTCATACGATCGAGGCCTTTTACCCCGTTGCCTGATACCCCCTTACTTGAGGCATATGAAAATGGTGAATTGAAACTCCTCTCTCCCCACGAATGCCTTGAGGAAATGAGGACGTTGGTAGGGAGGTTGGAGGTAACCAGTCGTATCTGCTTCGACCATTTCAGGAACCCCGCTTATCGAGCCGAAGCCGGGGGGCTCACCCATCTGTTGAAACAGGACTATGACGGATACAAACTTCCGGGAGAAAAAGCGACTGTCCTGGATCTAATCGAAAAGGGTCTGAGCATTAGTGAAGAGAGGTTTTTACAACCAGAGGATTTTATTCGTACGGGAAGCCTGTAACCCTTTGAACCGTCCTGGTGGGGATGCCACCAATGTTCCCGCACTTTGACTATCGGACGACTGAGTTGCTCCGCGAAGTATAGAAGAGCTTTTGACAGGCCTCTCAGATCACCAAGGATTTCAATCAGCAGTGGGCGAGGGTTGCGCCAGGTACAGACATGATCGGTTCGAGGATAGTTTTTGGAGCCTTGACAGGCGAGGTTCCAGGCCATCTTACGGGGAATGGGGGGTGTGAGGAAAGGAAGGGATGGAGGTTATAAATGGAGAATCTGCTAGTCGATGAAAGAGACGTAGAGTTTGTGTTGTACGAACAGTTGGGTGTCGAGGGGTTGTGTAAGGAGGAGAGGTATAAGGATTTTTCGAGACAGGACTTCGAGATGGTCCTTGAGGAGGCGAAGAAGCTCGCAATAAACGTACTCCTTCCGACCCGGGCGGAAGGGGATACGGAAGGCTGTAAGTATGAAAATGGTAAGGTAACTGTCCCCACATCTTTTCATGAAGCCTTCAAATTCTTTCGAGAAGGTGGGTGGATTACCCCTACTGAGGATCCCGAAGTAGGTGGACAGGGATTACCGCATATTATCTACGGACCCATCGAAGAATACTTTAGTGCGGCAAATGCTGCACTCGGTGCGTATACAGCCCTTACCCACGGTGCTGGAAAGCTTGTAGAGATCTACGGTACAGAAGAACAAAAGCAGAAGTACATGGGGAAGATGTATTCTGGCCAGTGGACAGGGACCATGTGTCTTACCGAACCAGGGGCAGGGAGCGACGTGGGGGCTATAAAGACGAGTGCAAGAAAGAATAAGAATGGGACGTACAGCATAACGGGTACGAAATTGTTTATCACCGCGGGGGAGCATGACCTGACGGAGAACATAATACATCCCGTTCTCGCCAGGATTGAAGGGGCACCTCCGGGAACAAAGGGAATTTCATTGTTCTTGGTACCAAAGATCGTGGTAAACGAAGATGGGAGTCTCGGTGAGGACAATGATGTGGTCTGCAGCGGTATCGAGCATAAGTTGGGGATGCACGGTTCATCCACGGCGACCCTCAATTTTGGAGACAATGGAAGGTGCATCGGTGAACTCCTCGGAGGAGAGAACGAGGGTATGAAGATTATGTTCCACATGATGAACGAGGCCAGGTTGAGTGTGGGCCTCCAGTCGTTGGGGGAGGCGAGTACCGCCTATCTCAGTGCGGTTGCGTACGCAAAAGAGAGGCTTCAGGGGGTCAGTCTGATGAGCATGGGGGACCCCAGCGCCCCCCAGGTACCGATAATTAATCATCCAGATGTCCGCCGGATGCTTCTATGGATGAAAAGTCACGTCGAAGGCATGAGAGCATTCGCCTACTACATAGCCTACTGTCAGGATAAGGAGGCCACAGAAACGGATGAGAAGGAAAGGGCCAAGTACTCGGATTATATAACCCTGTTGACCCCCGTTTGCAAGGCATTCTTCAGTGACATGTCGTTCCACGTAATCAAGGAGGCTATCCAGGTCTACGGCGGATACGGGTACTGTTCAGAATACCCTGTAGAGCAACTCCTCAGGGATAATAAGATTGCCTCCATATACGAAGGAACAAATGGTATTCAGGCCCTCGATCTTGTGGCCAGAAAGTTGGGGATGAAAGGGGGCGCCGTCTTGATGAATTTCCTGACTGAGATGGGTACTTTTATCGAAGCAAATAGGTCAAGGGAGACACTCAAGAGTTTTATAGAAGAGTTTGAGAAGGCAAAAAATTCATTGGCAGAGGTGAGTATGTACTTTGGCAAGATTGCCAGGGGGCCCGATGTCGTTATAGCCCTTATAAATGCCTACCCATACCTGGAAGTCTTTGGCCAGGTGGCTCTTGGATGGGTGCTCCTCTGGCAGGCGACTATTGCTGAAGAAAAACTGAACGAAATCCTGAGAAAGGAAGGGGCGTCAGACGGGAGGGCCATAAGAAAACTCATATCAGAAAACAGGGATGCTGCCTTTTACAGCGGCAAGATCGCTACTGCCAAATTCTATGTTAACACGGTTCTCCGGACAGTCAGAGGGAAAGTTAAGGCGATAATGTCTGGGGATAAGACAGTCATTGAGATAGCAGAGGAGTCCTTTGCATCGTGGTAGTCAAGGAAGCAAATGGCGGAACCTGGCCACGGTCAAATGCGAGGTTGAGTCGAAGATTCTTAAATTTTTTCCATAGCACCGAAAGCACCCTGTAACCGGTCGCGAAGCACAAAACAGAGCCTTTCCAGTACACTGAACCCAAACTTTGCGTTACGAATCATCATCTCTCTCAAATCTGCCCCCTTCATCACGACAAGCTCTGCAGGTTTTTGACAGATTGCTGAAGACATGACATTATGAGGTTCATCCAGGAGGGTAGACCAGCAACCAAAAGCCCTCCCCCTGCCGAGAATTCCAATGACCACCTTTCCGGTGCGCGTCCCTAAATCCATTGATCTTTCCAGAAATATCTGCCCTTCTGCGATAATATAGAGATGCTTTCCAACGTCACCCTGGCGAAATACGTCTTCTCCAGCGTCATAGGTCTCTACGTGACAAAGGCTGGATATCTTCCTGATCTCACCCTTACCAAGCCCCCTGAAAAGTTCACAACTGCCTACTGCACGTTCAATCGCTGAACGATCCATCACAAATCCTCTTATACTGGGTCAGAATACTCGACTCTGACCAGGGGTGTGTATTAAAGAAAAGGGTTCAAGGATTCCCCACGCGACCCCTCCCCTCGAATCCTAATGTTCTAACCAACACTACTGGCCCAGGCTTCACAACAAGCACTTGTCTGACACAAAAAAATTATACTGGAGGTAGGCTTTTGTGTCAAGGGAGAATGGGACTGGAGTTTCCCAAATTTTCGGTGAACCCCCTTGTCTCTGAGGGAAATTTGCTGGAGCAGTGGGGTACCCATAGAGGATGAGCAGGAAGGGGAAAGCCAGCCCTTCAGAGGCTGGAAGGGGTAAGTATTCCCCACCTGCGAGCCCCGAAAGGGTCACTGCGGAAGTACCTGAGCGAAGGGATAAAGGGGTTCACTTGAACCCTTGACCCCTCGACCCCTCGAATCCTGATTTTTTAACGTTCGCCTCTTTTGCAAGATGATTGTATATATCGAGTCTTATTAATTGAGAGATCCTGGCCATTGCTCTGCTCATTGCCTCGGCAACAGCTCGTGGGTTCTTGTGCGCGCATGGTTCCCTGACACTGTATCCTTTCTGGAAAAGTACCCTTTTGCTGATGTCCGGTTCATTTTCCGCCAGCAAGGTGATACTTATAGAGAGTGTAGCATGCCATAAGGTGTCGCTATCTTCTTCAAAGAACTCATCGACGGTACCTTCTACAGCGTGGGAGGAAGAGTGCCTGCCCTCCCCGGCAAATACACCATTGAAGAGGGAGGATTGTCTCATATCTCTTGCCAGAAGGTAGGTGACGATGTCACCAGGGTTTGCGCGCCAGTTGTGGTAGACGTAAGCGTCCGTTTTAAAGCGTTTTTCCCTGTAGACAATTTTGTTCGAGTTGTAAAGAGGTGCCACGTGGAAGCGGTTAACGTATATGACAAAAGGTAGGGCCTCGAGTTCCATGGCCTTCGGAGCATCATATTCCAACGTATAATAGTCTATCTTTCTCCGTTCCTGGTTTATTCCAAGACACCCGCTAATAAATAGAAAAAGAAGACTACCTAAAAGAACTGTTTTCCTGAAAGCATCCATGGGAACCTCTCCATCGTTTCGATGACTTTTTATATACCAGGACCTGAGGATTAATGGCCCTCGTCTGTATCTGGTTCAACCTCTCGTGGTTCGGGTGGCTTTCCAAAGAAGACTTGGGCCGGCTGGTCCGCGAGAAGATCCGTCAACCTGTTGAGGTTTTCGCTCGCCTTTTCCAGGTTCTCAAGGGCTCCGTCAAGACGACGCTGCAAACGGGCAAGCCCATCATCCGCACCCTTTATCAGGGAAGCTCCGTCTCCCAGCATGCTGTTGGCATCTTTCATCGAACGTCGAAGGTCGTAAATTGCTTCCGTAATTCCTTTTTCATTATCGGCAATAATCCTGTCAAGCCTGGTAATCATTCTATTTAGATGGGAAGCTGTCTTGGTGGCATCATTTGTAAGCGGAATTAGAGTTGAACTTGCCCTTTCAACAGATTCCATGATCTTGTCCCACCTTTCAGGGTCCATGATCTTTTCTGCCCTCTCGAGGGACGATCTTATACCAGACGATATTACTTCAATCCTTGCGTCTGAAATGGCCTGGCTCACGCTATCAAAGCTCGATTTCAGCCTATCTGATATCCCTTTCATATCCAGCGATTTGAGTTGACTTAGTACATCATCGATCCCTTCGAAGAGCTTTTTTATGCCGGATGGCTTTGTCGCAATAACAGGATATTTGGAAGGAAAGTGTATCGGGGGGGACAGATCTGGTTTTCCCTCTTTTTTTCGTTCAAGTTCGACAAACATTATTCCCGTGATGCCGACCGACTTGAGCTGAGCAACGACGTTTTTTCGACTTTCTTCAGATTCGAGCCCTTTTTCTATTTTCAACGTGACCTCAATCAGGTTGTCATCAGGAGCAACACGGATGCTGTCAACGCGGCCGATGGCGACCCCCATGTACTTTACCGGGGAATCCTTGTCCAGTCCCTGTACCGATTCGTTAAAGTAGGCAACATAAAGGTGCCCCTCCTCAAAATAGCTGGACATCCCGACCCATGCAATGGCAAGCAAGACCACGACAAAGCCGATGACGACAAATAAACCGACAGAGAATTTAGTTCTAATAGTAACCATTTATGGTTCTTCTCCCTGACTCCTTGGACCCTCCTAATCCATCACGTAATTTGGAGCTGATCCCCATTTATTACATCCTGTTTTCTTTTCCGGACTTGGCTATTCTATTGAAAAACTGCCTGACAAACGGATTTTCACTGTGCTCCTTAAGAAATCTAGGGTCCCCTTCCGCAATTATGCCCTTTGTGCTTTTATCGAGCATAATAACCCTCTGTGCTACGGTAAAGATGCTCTCAAGTTCATGGGTTATTATAACGATCGTCGTGCCTATGTTCTTGTTGATATGTAAAATGAGTTCGTCGATCTCCGCCGAAATTACCGGGTCTAGTCCCCCCGTCGGTTCATCGAGAAAGAGTATTTTTGGACTGAGGGCTAATGCCCTTGCAAGCCCGGCCCTCTTTTTCATCCCTCCGCTGATCTTGGAGGGTAGATAGTCTTCATAGCCTGCGAGATCGACGATGCAGAGTTTCATTCTGACAAGGTTAGCTACAGCCTCTTTGGGAAGATCGGAGTATTCCATAACGGGGAGTGCGACGTTTTCTGCAATGGTCATGGACCCGAAAAGTGCGCTGCTCTGGAAAAGGACACCTGTTTTTCTTAATGCCGCATGGAATGTCTGTTCATCGCATGAAGTAATGTCATCTCCATCGATAAAGATCTTACCTGAAAAAGGTCTGTCGAGGCCGATTATATGTCTCAGCAAGGTGGTCTTCCCGCATCCACTGGTACCCATGATAACAAAGACTTCTCCCTTGAAAATGTCAAAGCTTATATTATCCAGGATGACGTCATCCCCGTACCGTGCCACGAGATTCCGTACCTGGATAACTGCTTCTTTTTCCATGACGGGCTCACTACCTCCAGTAGCTCCGAATCACTGCAAAGATGGAATCAAAGAGGATGATTAGAAAGATACCGTCTACAACGGCAGCGGTCGAAGCACTGCCCACAGAATTAGCGCCGCCTCTTGCCAGGAACCCCCTCAAAGCCCCGGTCCAGGCAATAAGAACGGCAAAGATCACGCTTTTCAATAGCCCCCACACCACTTCAAAGAATGTAAGGGCGTCGAGAGTCGTGCTCATATAGGAATTGGGGGTCAGCTCCAGCATGAAGACCCCGACAACGAGTCCTCCTGCAATGGCAAAAAGGTCTGAAAAGAGAGTTAGAAACGGAACTACGATCACGCAGGCGATAATTCTAGGAACAACGAGGAACAGGGTCGGATTGAATCCCATAACAAAGAGGGCATCAACCTCTTCGGAAACCTTCATGGTCGCTATCTCTGCGGCAAAAGCAGAGCCAGACCTTCCCGCCACAATTATGGCGGTCATTATCGGGCCAAGTTCCGAAACCATTGCTAGTGCTACCAGCGAAGCAACGTAGATGTTTGCTCCAAATT
The DNA here is from genome assembly GCA_043818015.1 of Pseudomonadota bacterium. GTDB lineage: Bacteria > Desulfobacterota > UBA8473 > UBA8473 > UBA8473 > JBDRGH01. Next base: position 3,026 of record JBDRGH010000079.1, on the reverse strand, counting down.
GCCTGAGCTGAATCGATGACATAAAGGCCATGATAAGACCGAGGAGGAAGCTTATAAGCCCCACAATGGGAAGCGCTTCAACGCCGGCTTTTTCCATATGTGTTATGGTGTCATCTATGCGCAGCGACTTTGGGTGAAAAAAGACATGAACGAGAGAGATGACCGTGGACCCGATGAAGGAAATCAGAAATCGTGCGCCGGCAGCCTGTTTTATAGCTGATTCGCCAACACGCACGAGGACGTTAGATACCCTTTTTCTCTTAGGAGCGATACATCTCTCGAATGAGTCGAAGTTGACCAGGGAAAGAATCTTATCGGCTTTGCTGGTGGTATTAACGATAGTGAGGGTGCCGTTTTGCTCGGCCATGAGCTGTTTTACTTCGAGAAGGACGAGTGCTCCGAAATCGTCGAGGTAGGATACACTACCGAGATCCACGCTGAGGGAACGAGGGGACTTTGTCTTGATCATGGTTTTAAGTCCCCGCATGATGGGAGCCGCGGTTTCAATATCGATACTTCCCTTTAAGAGAACGGTAATTTCACCGTCGGCTCTCTCAGAGATTTCGTAAGGGCAGGATGGTGACTTTTTCGATCGTGTCATCTTTATTCCGATCGAGGAGCATTACCTCTGGAGCGTGGGCCCGGGATCGTATATTTCACACGCCCCAATCGGTTTTTCTGTCGCTGGTTGGCGGGGACGAACTCCTTTACGTTTTCGCCTCTCTCCTCCATGAAATGGCCGCTCGAATGAAGCCACGTTCTGCCAGCAGCTGGTTATCAGCCCACGTGTGCTCTCATGATGATGTGTGGCATACCGTTTTACCCTCATCAAGATAAGCCCCCGTTTCGTTTATGCTTTTTAGGATGTATCGGCTTCTTGATGAGATTTCTTAAGGGTGAGCAATGAAATGAGTGATACGCAGGCAATCAAGAACTTCCCGAAAGAAATATACGGTATTCGCCTTGAACCCCCATCTATAGAAGGACTGAGGGGCTTTTCTTAGCTTTTTGTTGACTTTTTAAGGATCTTATTTGATAATATTTTTGAAGTCAAATAAAAAGATCGTGAGGTTTTAAGACCTATGAAGGAAAAAGATACAGGGAGAGAGAGGAGGAGACAGCCTCGTCAGGATAAGCGTGTACAGTTTAAGCTCGGGACAGAGGACTTTGATATCGCCACTGAGACGCTGAACTTGAGTTCTATCGGGGCATATTGTCAGGTGAATAAGCCCATTCCCGTAATGACCAGTCTCAAGATGCTTCTGGCTTTGCCATACGGCGATAAAGAGGGTGAATGTGAATATGTTGAATGTAGAGGAGTAGTGGTGAGGGTTGAAAAGGTCGTACCGCAAAGCGCTGGGTCTGACGCATATGATATAGCCATCTATTTTAATGATATTGACGAGTCTGTGAAGAAGAAGATATGGCATTTTTTAGAAAGAGACTAGCACAGGGAAATTGGGAGTATCCGGGTAATTCTCAACCCATCCCAGGTGCTTCCTCATACAGCAAAAACTTTGGGTACCATTGCGCAATAGCTAGCTGGTACGCTACTCAACCAAAGACACTGCAGGAATCCCGCCAGGGGCACCTGGTGCGGCAAAAATCCAGCGGTGTTTTTTGCTTTATCAGGGCACGAAAATCCTTGGCGGCCATCTTCTCTCCATAAGTAATCCCTAACCCTTTCAGGATTATGGCGTCCCACTTTCTGACTTCGTCTTCATTCCCGTTCGGACTCTGGCAGCGATTGTCTTTACAGAGGGGGCAGAACCTGCAGAGTTCATCAACACCCTCGATAACTTCTATTATTATGTCAGCCCCTGATCGGATTGTCTCTCTGATTTTGTGCGCCACGTTATCAAATTTCTCTCCCCGGTCAGGGAAATCAGTAGCCAGGAATTGCTCGCAGTAGATGTGATGCGGTCGCCACTTTGCGATCTCAAGACCTTGATGGTCAGCCACGTTCTTCCTCCTTTCGTGTGGGGAGGCCGGTCGGGGTCCGAATCCTCCCCTCATAAAACGTTATTCCTCGCCCGTTGAGAAGGTGTCTCGTTTCTTTTGCCTGATCAGATGATAACGGCCCCCACAACAGCATACACTATGGCCGGTAAGAGGTTACCCGTTCGAATCTTGGTCAGGTTGAGAAGGTTGATCCCGATTGCGAGGATGAGCAGGCCACCCGTTGACGTGACTGCCTCCAAGACCGTGGCGCCTTGGAGAAAGGCCAGTTTGGAAGCTGCCACGGTCAATCCTCCCTGAACAATAAGTACGGACAGGGCCGAGAAGGCTACACCCACGCCCAGTGACGAAGCGAGGGCGATTGACGCAACTCCGTCGAGCATCGACTTGACGTAGAGGGTATTCGGATCATTCGAGATGCCGTCCTGTATGCATCCGACGATTGTCATGGCCCCAACGAGATAGAGGAGAGAGGCCGAGACAAAGCCCTCCACAAAAGACGCCGAACTGGAACGGAAGATCCCCTTGAGCCAGTTGCCCAGGCGTTCCAGCCAGTTTTCGATCCCGATGATCTCCCCGGTGAGCCCGCCGAGCACAACGCATCCAATGGTGAAAAGGATCCTCTTCCCGGACATGGCCATCTGCATGCCGATTAATATCACGGACAGGCCGAGTGCCTGCATCAGGATTCCCTTGATCCTCTCGGGCAGGCGCCGGCCAACGGCCACACCGAGGAAGCTTCCGGCAAGGACGGTTCCGGTGTTGACAAGGGTTCCAATCAAAACATACTCCCTATCTACAGACCAGCTGGGCGGTAAGGTGGCGTACCCTTTGCCGCAAAGTCTTTACGCACTGTCGTGCAAATAAGACTAGTAGGACCTTTGAAAAAGTATCCCTCCTCGCTTCAGAATATATTTTTTGACCCATCTAAGCTTGCTCCACTGAAAATTCACGAACTCCCCGCCTCCGGCGGGTCAAACATGCGAATTTTCTGTATTCCACTCGCTAAGGTGGGTTCCCCAAAAAATTTATCGATTCGCTCCCAGGGATACTTTTTCATACTAACT
>JBDRGH010000078.1:0-2388 GCA_043818015.1 Pseudomonadota bacterium | reverse complement strand
ATGACTGGATCAACTGTCTTTCGCAAGAAGTTCCTCCACTCGCAGGACATCATCAATGTCTCCCACTCCCTTATCCACACGGATTCTAACCAACCTCGGGAACCTTAGAGCGAATCCGGAATCATATGTAGGTGACCTCTGGATTTCTTCATATGCGACTTCGACGACAACCTCAGGTTTCAACTCGACTTCAGTCCCCTTCTGAGATGTTATCAAAGGCTTTAATCTTTCAGTCATTTCACCGAATTGCTCGTCGGTCAATCCGGTAGCCATCCTCCCGATAGATACCAACTGCCCTGTCTTTTGATCGAGAGCTGAAAGAAGGAAGCTGGCTAGCCAGTGAGCCCTTCTGCCCTCACCCCAGCTCGCCCCGGTTATGACTAGGTCAAGTGACTCCATCACAGGCTTAATCTTATACATGTATCCAACCCTGCTTCCCGCTTTGTAGGGAGCGTCAAGGTTCTTTGCCATAATTCCCTCATGGCCTGATTTCAAGGCTTCTTCATAGAAAGCAGCTATCACCTTTTCGTCCCGGCAAACCAATTGCTTTGCGAGCTTAAAGAAATCATTTTCCTCTACGATTTCAGAAAGGAGCCTTCTTCTATCCGAAAAAGGAGTATCCAATTTGGATTGTCCTCCAACATATAAAACATCGAACAAGTTTATCTCGCAGGGAATGTTTTTAACCATCTTTTCAATCTCGTATTTTCTTTTTATCCGACGAGACAAATCCTGGAAAGGCCTCGGGCTACGGTCATGCGCGGATTTTATGGCTACGACCTCCCCTTCGACTATTACCGAATCGGCTTTCAGATTCTTTCTTGCATAATTTACAATTTCTGGAAACTGCGCTGAAACGTTTTCCAGGCGACGGGTGAAAAGATTTATATCTTCCGAAATCTTGTGGATCTGAACCCTCATTCCATCATATTTCACTTCAAAGCATACGTTTCCTATGTCCGATAAAGCCTTAGATATTCCCTCTGTCTTTTGAGCCAACATAACCTTCACAGGATAGCCTGGCCGAAGAGAGACTCCCTTCAATCCCTCATCTCCGGAATCCTTTGCGATTTTTGCTACTTCACCGAAGTCGTTTGTTAGGTTGAATGCAGCCTCAACAAGAAGCGGATCTACGCCGTAAGCCCCCGAAATCGCATCGCGGATGATGCCTGGGCCGACTCCAAGCCGAAGCTGGCCTAAGATAAGGCGCACAATGTATTTTGACTCAAGTGGGAAGGCCATGGAAAGGAGCTCAGTCAGATAAGCCAATTTTCTGTCTTGTGAGCCCTTCCCGCTCAACTGAGCCATCTTCTCAATGTTGCCCTGAACCTTATGCAGAGTCAATTTCTCGCTATAGAGGGTAGTCTGGGCTTTACTAACAAGAATCTCGGCAGAAGACAGCCCCAAATCACCTGTTTTACGAAATACCCCCTTAATCTTGGCTTCAGAGGTTCCTGAAACGCTCTCTAAGCCCTTAATCATGATACTTTCGGCTATCCCGAGCTCTTTCTCACTCCACGGAGGAAACACTCTCCCCTGCAGGTGCAGTAACACAAGGCTCAGTTCCGATTCATCCACAGAAGCGAGAAATCCAGAGATAATATCCGCCATCTCTAATCGGCCGGATATGCTATTCAAATGCTCAAATATAGCCACTAATTCCGAATAATCCATACTATAATATTAGTTTACATTTTTATTTTAACCACCATAGTTAAAGGTTAATCGACATTATATTCATCAGGAGGCGAAACATCATGAAAGAAGACCGTTGCTCCACAGGCATCGAGGGATTAGACGAGTTAATGGAAGGAGGCTTCCCCAAGGGGAGATGCATCCTTTTGGCAGGAACATGCGGAACTGGAAAAACGACTTTCTGCACCCAATTTCTCTATAACGGAGCGGAAAAATATAACGAACCAGGGATCATGGTTGTATTAGAGCAGACAGTTGAATACCTAAAAAAAGACATGAAGGCCATGGGCTTCGACCTAGAACGCCTTGAAGACGAGAAAAAACTGATAATAATCGATGCCAGCCTTGCCCACTACAACGTAGACGTGTTGAAGACACTCGACGAGGCAGGTGACCGGGAGGGAAGCTTTTCTCTTACCCGAATGGACACTGCCAGGATTGAGGAGGTTTTACAGGGGATAATCTCTGCTGCACGAAAGATTGGGGCAAAAAGGATAGTAATAGACAGCCTTCCGGCACTCGACAACCTCGTAGAATCCAGGGGAAGCGCCCGAGATGCGATAATATACCTGGCATATATGCTTCAGAGCGCAGGTCTTACTTCGCTTTTGATAAGTGAGATAATGGACGACAACAAACTTTCCAAACACGATATAGAAAGCTACATCGCAGACGGAGTAGTATTACTTCATG
>JBDRGH010000077.1:0-3321 GCA_043818015.1 Pseudomonadota bacterium | reverse complement strand
CCATTCTGTAATAGGTTGGAGATACCCCTGTATTGAAGAGAAGCGTCGACACTACTTGATACATTCATTCTCCGATTTTGAGGGAAGAACTGTCTTCTTGGCTTCGAAGACTTAACCACATGACAATACCATCTTCAAAGTTGTCCGAGTAATATCGTGGTCTAACTCCCTTCGCCTCAAAGCCAAATTTTTTGTAGAGTGATATTGCACAAAGGTTTGATTCGCGGACTTCTAAAGTTGCTGCTTTTGCGCCTGAACGGATGGAGAACTCAAGAGCAGAGGTAATAAGTCTGGTGGCGATTTCCTGCCGACGGAAATCGGGGTGGGTAGCAAGGTTCAGGATATGCACCTCATCGGTGACCAACCAAAGACAGATGTAGCCAACTATCCTCTTCTCACCGAAAGGGGACTTTTTAGCAACAAAGACCTTTGACCACTTAAGACCCAGTTCTTGTTCAAAGGCGATTCTCGTCCACGGGGATCGGAAGCATCGATTCTCAATATTCAAAACCTCCTCAATATCTTCCCCTTCCATCTCTATTATTTGCAAATCTGTGGTCCGAGGGTCGTTTCTCTTAAGGTCTTGGGAAATTGAACCCATGCAACCTCGTCAAGCTCCCTGCCTAGCTGGTTGTTACTGAGAGATGAAATATTTCCTTGGGGACTCGCCCGGGTAGAGGAAAAGGGAACTTTTCAGTTGAACTGACTAGATTACTCATCGATCTTTTTACGTATAATCTCGCTCGCCAGATTGATATTTTTCTTACCAAAGGATTGTAGCTGCGTGGCAAAGTCGTTCAGGGTTTTTTTGTCTCGGTAAGTAGAAACTTTGATGAGCATGGGAAGGTTCACGCCTGTTAGTACCTCTACCTTTCCATCCTCCAAAAAAGATAGGCTCAGATTGGACGGTGTTCCGCCAAACATATCGGTCAGTATCAGGACACCGTTACCACTGTCTAACTTTTTAATGGCCAGTGAGATCTCTTTCCTCAGCTTCTCCGTGTCTTTTTTAGGATCAACCGATACGGCCTGGATACACTCAATTTTGCCACCTATCATCTCGGCAGCCGCAATCAACTCAGTTCCCAAGTTATAATGAGTTATTACCAAGATCCCAACCATTGTATCTCCCAGTGAAAGGATCGATCAGCTAGCTTCTATATCCCTGTGTCTCGTACTCACTGCGTATCTCTCTTTATCTAATGATTTGGCTAACCCATTGATCACAGCAACAGAGCGGTGCTTCCCCCCCGTGCAACCAATAGCGATAGTCAAGTAAGTTTTCCCTTCCTGCTCATACAGAGGAATCAAAAAATGGATTAGATTAGAAAACTTCTTTATAAATTTCTTTGCTTCGCTCCTCTTCAAGACATAATCAGAAATCAATTTATCTTCACCCGTGAGGTTTCGCAATTCTTCGATAAAGTATGGATTGGGCAAGAACCTTACATCAAGTACCAAATCAGCATCATACGGCAATCCATACCTGAATCCGAAGGAGAGCAAATTTACCGTCATCTTCTTTAACGATGAGACTTGACTGAAGTATTGGTAAATGGCATTCCTTAGCTGATGGACGTTATAGTTGGATGTATCAATGACCTTATGTGCTATATTCTTTAAACCTGCCAGGCTTTCTCTCTCCCGTCTGATCCCTTCGAGAACTGATTTACCCTCTGCCAAAGGATGAGCCCTTCGGGTCTCACTAAAGCGCCTGAGTAATATTTCATCACTGCACTCAAGAAATATGACCTCCATCACGTAGCCTTCCTTCTCCAACTGCTCAAAGATACGGGGATACTCCTTTAGAAACCCCCTCTCTCGAATATCCATTACCAACGCCACCTTGGAAATCTCTCCGGGGGATTGAAGGCGAAGCTCTAGAAATTTGGGAAGCAAAATAACGGGTAGGTTGTCTACACAAAAAAATCCAATATCCTCTAAGGCCTTTATCGCTAAACTCTTTCCTGATCCTGAAAGACCACTAATAATGACAATCCGAATGTTCTTCATAAGTTATCTTCTGGATGGAGTTATACAGGATCCCACCTTATGGAATCTTCTCATCCTCGGCAACAATGGTCTTAAAGAGGTCCTCTTTTGATTTGGCCTCCATCAAGTTTTGCCTGAAAGAACTATCCTTCAACAGGCGTGATATTCTAGCCAACGCTTTCAAGTGGACACCCGCGGAATTTTCAGGTGCAACTAACAGAAAAAAGAGATGGGTTGGTTTCCCATCCATGGATTCGAAGTCAACTCCCTCGACGCTTCTTCCAAAAGACGACAGAAGCGTATTAATATTCTTGAGTTTCCCATGAGGTATGGCTATGCCATCTCCAATACCTGTGCTTCCTAATCTTTCTCTTTCTAACAGAACCTCCGCGAGTTCTTCTTGATCTATTCGCTTATCTTGTTTGGCAATAACACTGACAAGTTCCTCCAGAACCTCCTTCTTGTTCTTCGAGGCTAACTCAGCGATTATCAGTTCTCTGTTTAGGATATCAGCAAGCTTCATCGACTTCCCCTTTGAACAAGACGATATTAGTAATCAGGCTCAATTAAACCGTAATTCCCGTCTTTTCTCCGATAGATCACATTTATCCTCTCGGATGAGGCATTCGTAAAGACCAGGAATTCACGATTCGACAACTCCAATTGCATTACAGCCTCTTCTAGAAACATAGGCTTTATAGACAAGTTTTGGGTCCTCGTAACTTGCGGTTCCCCTTCGCTGCCGAGATTATCTGTGGTCAAGATGTTGAGCCTACCAGAAATGTTCTTTAGATTAGGGTTTATAGTTTTATGTTTCTTCAACCTCCCCTTATACTTACGAAGCTGTCTCTCGATCTTATCCATAACCAGATCGATTGAAGAGTACATATTGTCTGTCTCCTCTTTACCGTTTATCACTACCCTATTAACAACAAGGCTTATGTCGGCGATATTTCTGTGTTTTTCTACCGATAGCACGACATTCGCTTCAATGGGCTTATCGACATACTTCTTTACTCGGGCTACTTTTTCTTCAACGTACTCTCTGAGCCCCTCAGTGGCGTCCATATGTCGAAAGGTAACAGTTACTTGCATCTCTCTACTCCTACTAAAAGACCTTCTTCCTCTTCGACGAGGGCAAGATGTTTAACATTTCGCGATACTTAGTTACCGTTCTCCGGGCTATATTTATATTTAGTCCCTTCAAAATCTCCACAATTTTCTGGTCACTATACGGCTTCTTGGGGTTTTCACCGAGAACGATCTGTTTAATCTTATCCTTCACACTCTCAGAGGCGATGCTTTCTCCCAAGGAGCAATTGATACCGC
>JBDRGH010000076.1:0-2081 GCA_043818015.1 Pseudomonadota bacterium | reverse complement strand
TTGGGTGCGGAGGAGACCGCGATAGACTCAAGAGGCCGCTAATGGGTGCTGTATCTGGTAAATACAGCGACTTGTCCATAATAACATCGGATAACCCAAGAACAGAAGACCCTTATGCCATAATTGCAGAAATCGAAAAAGGCATTAAGGAATTACGGATACGAGAATATTCTGCAAACGATTTAACGGGAGATTTCTGTCAGAAAGGATATGTCACTGTTGTTGACCGTCTTCGGGCAATAAAGCTTGCTATTCGTGTGGTAGGTCCCAAGGATACGGTTCTCATTGCTGGAAAAGGGCACGAAGACTATCAAATTGTGGGGAGCAGAAAGATTCGCTTTGATGATCGACAAGAAGCGAGAAATGCTGTAGCCGAAAAGGGGAAGTGGAGATCACTTGTCAATGACTGAACTTGATTACAGATTCCGAGCAGCCGACATCTTAAAGGTCACTGGAGGCAGGCTCTTTAAAGGCTCCCTCTCGGCCTCGTTCAGGGACATATCTACTGATTCTCGGACCGTCACGCCGGGGGAACTCTTCGTAGCGCTAAAGGGGGAGCGCTTTGACGGTCATAACTTTATTCAGCAGGCTTATGAGAAGGGTGCCCACGGCGTGATAGTGAGGAGAGGCTTTCAAGGAGATAAGAAATACAATGGGAGAGGAACAATTATAGAGGTTGAAGATCCATTGAGAGCACTCGGTGATATTGCCCGCTTTTGGAGACTGAAACACCCCATCCCGGTGGTGGGTGTTACGGGTAGCAACGGAAAGACTACCACCAAAGAAATGATTGGCAGTATTCTCGGAATCCCGTTTAACGTATTGAAAACAGAAGGCAACTTCAACAATCTTGTGGGTCTCCCGTTAACCCTACTCAGGCTTGGACAGAAGGATGAGGTCGCTGTTCTGGAGATGGGTACGAATGCCAGGTCTGAGATAAAGAGGCTGTCTGAGATTTCTGTACCAAACATAGCGGTCATAACGAATATAGGGCAAGCACATCTGCAAGGGCTTGGGAGTGTCGAAGAAGTGATGGAAGAAAAAGGGCAGCTCTTTAAGGTTCTGCGGGAAGACAGCTTTGCCATAGTCAATGAAGACGATCCTAGAGTCATCACTCTGGCTTCTCAGTGTAAGTGCCGAAAGGTGAGTTTTGGTATGAGAAGTAAGGCTGACCTTACGGCGAAAGATGTATCAATATCCGATGCGGGGGGAGTGACGTTTCGGCTGTCAAGAGGGGAGAAAGGTATTACTATCAGTTTGCCACTGTACGGGGGCTTCAATGTCTATAATGCACTCGCGGCAGCCGGGGTCGCACAAAGTCTTGGTGTTGGATTGGAGGTTATCAAAGAAGGATTGGAAAGATTTAAACCTCCACCCGGTCGAATGGAGGTTTTGGAATCAAATGGCTATACAATAGTAAACGATAGTTACAATGCAAACCCGGATTCCATGGAGCAAGCGCTCCGAACCCTCGTAAGGGTCAAAGGGGCGGGTAGGGGTGTTGCAGTTCTAGGAGATATGTTAGAGTTAGGAGAATTTACCGAGCTTGCCCATATGCAAATTGGCAGACTAGTTTCACAGTTGGGAATCGATTATCTCTTTACGCTGGGACAAAATTCTACAGGTATTGCCCGCGGTGCCATTGAGGGGGGAATGAATGTAGAAAATGTCTATATGGAAAACGGATATCAAGAGATTGTTTCAAAGCTTAAAGCTGTCGTCGCTAAAGGAGACTGCATCTTAGTCAAAGGCTCGAGGGCGATGCGGATGGAATTAATAGTAGAAGGACTTATCACCAAAGGCCGTTGAAAAATGGCTGGAGCGGTACCCGAGGTATTGAAGAGAAGAAGGGAGCAAAAATACATCTCAAAGCCCTTCAAGTTAAATGAATTGAGACCTTTGCATAACCTGCCAAGGCTTTGAAGAAGTCCCCTGAGAGGGAATTCATAGATTTTTTGGGGAACCCACCTTGGCGAGCGTAATGTAGAAAATTCACATGTTTGAGCCCGAAGGGTGAGTTTGTGAATTTTCAATGGAGCGAGCTTAGATGGGTCAAAAAATGTATGCTGAAGCGAAAAGGG
>JBDRGH010000075.1:0-8234 GCA_043818015.1 Pseudomonadota bacterium | reverse complement strand
GTACACATGCCTTCTCCAGCACAAAATTTGAAGGGCTGCCAGTCGAAGAATCGGTCGAAGGTTTGATCCACCTCACGTCTAAGTCGAGTCAGTTCGCTGTGTTGACTCCATAGAACTAGATCTCTAAATTGCTTAATATTGCCTCCCATGATTATCCCGGGTGACATTAAAGGCTTTCACACAGGCTTCGACCATGGCATTGGCCTCAATGGGCTGATGGTCGAAACGGGCTCTGGGCCGCCTTGTTCATACTATCCGTTGCTGCCGATGGGCACAAAGTGATTGTCTTCGGTTTGAATGGCAAACAGCCACTTGAGGGATCTGAGTCCCATATCGATCATGTCGTTTCGTTGCATCCGGTGGCCGGACCGCCGAAAAGACCGTATTCATGCTGCACGCAAACAATATCCGTCTGACTGATATTGAGAAATTGAGACGCCATGCTGTAATCGCTCAATTTGTTCTGGTTGATCTCAAAGCGCACTTTTCACGGATATGGATATCCCTCAGGTTTGTCATTCATGGCCGCCGCCCAGCAGTAAATATCGGGGGCTTCCGCTGACAAGCCTTCAACCAGATCCGTGGTGAAGGTTGCAATACCGCACTGGCGGGGCAGATAGTTGCCGATGACGGCAACCGAGTCGATTCCCTCATAATACTTAATGACAGATGACATGCTAGCTACTTCCCATTAATTCTATTTTTGATAAGGATTTGTTTTTGATAGGTCAAGTATAGGAAAATTCCTTTTGTATGTCAATATAATCTACAAGATGTACAAAAACACCTGATGTAAAAAAAATTATGGATTTTTGGGCAACAGTATAAAACTGAGAACCATGTAATTATTAGCTTCCTTATATCGCATATGGCAATATATCAGATTCACTATTTCACCTTAGAAATACCTGACTGATCAATTCCTTATTTTTATAGCAATCGAGACAGAAAAGCGTTTTGCCGATAGGCGGTGGAACCTCCAACCTAACTTCCTTTTCGCAAACCGGCGCAAACTACCTTATATAATCTTTGGTGTTTAGGTCTGTTTGATCTTCTTCTATTATTCCTTCTTTTAATGGCCGTAGTGCCTTCTCCTAAATTTGGTGCCTTGGTAAATTCATGGTAAACATTTACCCTTTATCCACCACACACCCTTCCCCCACTATAATGCAGATTTTGACTTGTTCTCATAGAGAATTAAGGGTTTCTTTCTCTTAAGTTTACAGTTGAGTTGATAAGAATTCCCTTTTTTGGGGTGGGAGCATAGAAAAAAACACATTGTGTGTCAATGGTGAATTGGTGGTACCAAAAAACACTTGACTTGGGAACATGGGCAGGTATATTAGAACCTCAGAGCCAGCCAAAAGCAGCATGAGGGAAGGGGGGTGAAAGATAACACAGCAAGACTACGGGATGTTGTATCCGAAATATTTGTCGTTATATCGTTTCAAAGGAGGTTATGAGAAATGGCTTGGACAGAGTGGAAAACTGTAGCCGGATTTGACTTCAAAGACATTCTATATGAGAAGAAATACCATAAAGAGCTGGAAGGCGGGGTAGCAAGGGTAACAATCAACCGTCCGGACAAGCTCAACTCTTTCACCAACCTAACCCAGGACGAGATGTTCAGGGCTGTTGACGAGGCCAGCCACGATCCTTTAACTGGAGTGGTGATTCTTACCGGTGCAGGCGACAAGGCATTCAGTACCGGCGGTGATGTGAGCTGGGAGGCCACCGGTCTGAGAGAGCAGTTTTACTGGCGGTATCCCCCCAATCAAATTGTTAGAATGTGTCGAAAACCAACCATCGCAGCAGTAAAAGGATGGGCTATTGGAGGAGGACATCACCTGGCATATACCTGCGATTTTACTATAGCGGCTGATAACGCCAGATTTGGGCAGAATGGGCCTCGTGTGGCCAGCCCGGCGGATGGTTATCTCGTTGCTTACCTGACAAGGGTCGTGGGAGCCAAAAAGGCGCGGGAAATATGGATGCTTTGCAGACGTTACGATGCTCAACAGGCCCTCGAGATGGGACTGGTAAACACTGTAGTCCCGTTGGATAAAATGGATGAAGAATTGGACAAGTGGTGTGAGGAAATTCTATCCTTGAGTCCGGGTTGTATGGAGATCCTCAAGGCAAGCTTCGATATGGATATCGACTATATGTCTGGTTCTTATGGCCAGCTGTCAAGGTTGATGTATCCGGATTGGTTTGATAGTGAGGAATGCAAGGAGGGACCTGAGGCGTTTATGGGAAAAAGGAAACCCAATTTCTGGAAGATCAGAAAGGCCAACCTGGAAGCGAGGAAAAAGGGTTGAGTCAGTGCACTTGCCGGGCAATAAGGGGGTTCTTATTCATCGAGCCCCTTTAATCCCCGCAACCTTCAGATTAGCCTTCTCATTCTTGATCCACCTATCACAATCTCACGAGTTTTCTGCCTCTGGTGGTCCGAGTGCATAAGCACGTAACCTTACTGGAGTTTCCTGAATTTTCGGTGAACCCCTTTGTCTCTGAGCGAAATTTGCTGGAGCAGTGGGGTACCCATCGAGGGTGAGCAGGAAGGGGAAAGCCAGCCCTTCAGAGGCTGGAAGGGGAAGGTATTCCCCACCTGCGAGCCCCGAAAGGGTCACTGCGCAAGTGCCTGAGCGAAGGGATAAAGGGGTTCACTTACATAATGCCGGATTATTAATGAAATCAAGGTGTTTCGAAAATACTGGGTGAGAAACTCGGCAAACTCCTAGAAAATTCAAGTTGTAAGTCGATCAATTCTGTGTTAGTTTTGAAAGATCTTCCAATTGATCCAGAGGCAATCGATAGCTTCTCGGCACACACACCTCGCGCGGGGAATCTCTATCTTAGCCCTTCGGGTCGCACAGAAATGAGAAACGTTCTTGGGCTCCAAACAGTTAACGGTGAAACCCTCGGCGGCGCAACATCTTTTCTGGGGTCTTATGACGAAAGGTCTCTCACGGGGTTTACAGGTCGTTATCAGTTCGATCGCAATAGTATCCAAGCCATAAGGAGGGGTCATGGTTTCCAAACTCAGATCAAAAATTGAAGCACAATTGGCGCACCAGTCGAAGCTGAGAACAGAGGAACTATGGAAGGAACGTAAGGGTGAAAAGAAGCTACCTTTCATAACCATTTCAAGGGAATTCGGGTGCCGTATCTATCCCCTAGTGGAAGTCCTGCAGGATAAGCTCAACAGACTAACAGATAAACAGTACCCTTGGGCCGTTTTTGATAGAGAGGTCATTAATAGGATAGCTGAAGAGCACAACCTCTCTGAAGCCCTAGCCAATTCTCTAGACAAGAACCAGCGCTCACAAATGGAACAGTACATGGACCACATCTTCTTCAATAGGCCTAACGAGTACAAGATTTTCCAGTATCTTACCCGAACCCTGATAGGCTTGGCAGAGAAAGGCAATGCAATCTTAATAGGGAGAGGAGGGTGTATCATTACCAGGAATGTCGAGAAAGGCCTTCACGTCCGCCTCATTGCGCCTTTTGAATACCGCAAAGAAAAGATCAGACAGGAGATGGATACTTCAGAACCTGAAGCGGCAAAGTTGGTTAAGAAAACAGAAAAGGAAAGAGAGGCTTTTGTGGAGAAGTATACTTTGCAGTCCATAAAGGATCCTTACAACTTTCATCTCATCTTAAACCACGAGCTCTATTCTGCGGACGAAATAGTGGATATAATCATACATAACCTGAAGATTAAGGGCTATGTTTAAGCAGGCGCAAGGTTAAACCAGAATGGCTTTACGCGGCAACTGAAAAACCTTTTTACTCATAAACCTTTCTTTCCCCCGTTCTCGTAAATCCAGGTTAATGAGGTAGGTTCACCAAGTGGATGAAAGGCTAAAAACAGAAGGTATTATATGGGATCTAACCCATCTCTACAGCAATACAGAAGATCCCTCGATAGAGAGAGATGTGGAGAAGCTGAGGCGTGGAGTATCCGATTTTTCAAGAAAATATAGAGGAAAAGTCGGCGATCTCGACCCCAAAGGCCTGTATACAGCCGTTTGTGAACTCGAGAGACTTAACGAACTATTGAGTAAGATTGGGAGCTTTGCCTTCTTGAATTATGCAACTCAATCCCAAGATGCAAAGGCCGGCGCGTTTCTGCAGAAGATTCATGAAATAGAAAGCGATCTCCAGAGGGATCTCGTTTTCTTCAACCTGGACTGGGCAAACCTCGATAACCAAGTCGCAAAAAACCTTCTACTGTCTCCTGAAATCGAAAAATACCGTCACTTCCTCAACGTCCTGAAAAAATACAAACCACACCTGTTGAGCGAGATCGAAGAAAGACTCCTTGTAGAAAAGGAACCTACCGGGATAAGCAGTTTGACTAGGCTTTTCGATAAGATCATATCCCAGAAGAAGTTCGGAGAGAGAGCGAGAACAGAACAGGAGATACTGGCAGACCTCTACAACGCAAGCCGCGAGGTCAGGAAAAAAGCGTCTGAAGAACTTACTGCTGGCCTTTCAGACTATTTACACATATTAACCCACATTTTTAATACCGTGCTTGGCGAACATATGATCATGGATAGGCTTAGAAAATATCCTGAATGGATAAGCTCAAGAAATCTATCAAACGAAGTAGATGAGAAAACGGTGAACGCCCTGACGGATGCGGTTAAGAGCCGTTATGACATACCCGTAAGGTACTATCGGTTAAAGAAGAAGATGTTAGGGTACAGCGAACTTTTCGATTACGACCGTTATGCCCCCCTTCCCTTTTCTTCCGAAAGGGTTCTACCGTGGGATGAGTGCAGAGAAATAGTCCTTGCAGCTTTTGATGATTTTTCCAAAGAGGTGAAGGACGTTGCTTTGATGTTCTTCGATGAGCGCTGGATACATGCCCCTGTGATGCTGGGAAAAAGAGGTGGTGCTTTCGCCCACCCATGTACCCCCGATGTCCATCCTTACGTAATGGTTAACTACACAGGCAATATCCGGGACGTCCAGACTGTTGCTCACGAACTTGGTCATGGAATTCACCAGTTTCTGGGGGCCAGGAACCAAGGATATTTCAATAGTCGAACACCCCTCACGATGTCTGAAACCGCGTCCGTCTTTGCTGAAATGCTCGTTTTCAGAAAACAGTTAAAAATGGCTGCCCACAGGGAAGAGGAAATAAGTCTTATCTGCAGCAAGCTAGAGGCTATGTTCGCGACTGTTTTCAGACAGATATCCATGTACCTGTTCGAGGATGCTATTCACAGGGAGAGAAGGAATAGGGGCGAGGTGTCAAAGGAGAGATTTGGCGAATTATGGATGAAGACACAGACAGAGATGTTTGGCGATTCAGTCGGCCTCACAGAAAACTATTCGGTCTGGTGGAGTTATATCCCTCATTTCCTCCACGCTCCGGGATACGTTTACGCATACGCGTTCGGTGAACTCTTGACGCTATCTCTGTACAAGAACTATGAAAAGGAGGGGCTTCCGTTCATACCCAAATACATCGAGCTCCTCTCATCAGGGGGAAGAGACTCTCCACCGAATCTGGTGAAATCCTTTGGAATCAAGCTTGATGATCCAGACTTCTGGTTGGAGGGTTTGATTATCATGGACGAAATGCTCTCACGGTTAGAAGAACTTATAACTCTATAAAACCCTTCTTTTGGCACTGACGACCGTGGGATTTCCCGCCATGATAGCTGCCATGGGGTGGACACTGGAAGTATTCGAAAAAGAATAAGGGAAATATCTTTCTGGCCTGGTGAAGCTGATTGAGGCAGTGCCTAACAAAGGTTAACAAAGAGAGAGGCAACAACAATATAACCAAGATGATATGAGAGGAGACAAAAATGAGTTATTACTTTGGTAAAACTTTGGAAATCTCGTTCGACGAAGCCATTGTCAAGATCACTGAGGAACTGAAGAAGGAGGGCTTTGGGGTCCTTACGGAAATCGACGTGAAGGAAACTCTGAAGAAGAAACTGGATGTTGACTTCAGGAAGTACAGAATCCTCGGGGCATGCAACCCTCCCTTTGCCTATCAGGCATTGCAGGCTGAGGACAAGATTGGTCTCATGTTGCCATGCAATGTGATAGTGCAAGAAACCTCGCGCGGAAAGGTAGAAATAGCGGCGATAGACCCCATAGAATCAATGCAGGCCATTGACAACCCCCGGTTACGGAATGTGGCCGAACAGGTACGAACTAAGCTCAAAAAGGTAATTGATAACGTATGATAGGAGGAGACGATGACCAGTTTTAGGAATCGTATTATTCGGGCGGCTAAGCTCGATATTGCATTGTATGAGGAAGTTGAGGCTGACAAGGGCGCTCTCGCCCAAGCCATGACGGTAGTTGTTCTGTCGAGCGTGGCGGCCGGAATAGGAAGTATCCAAAGAGGAGGACTTGGCGGGATTCTTACGGCAACAATCGCAGCCCTTGCGGGTTGGTATATCTGGGCCTGGCTCACGTACCTTATTGGAACTAAACTCCTTCCAGAACCACAAACCGAGGCAGATCTGGGCCAGTTGCTGCGAACTACCGGCTTTTCCAGTTCCCCTGGGTTGATTCGAGTCCTGGGCATCATTCCAGGGCTCACAGGGATCGTCTTCTTTGCGGCCGCAGCCTGGATGCTCGTGGCAATGGTCATAGCAGTCAGACAAGCCCTTGATTATAGGAGCACACCACGTGCCCTAGGGGTTTGCGCGATTGGCTGGATCATCCAGTTGTTGGTCATGGTGTTACTTTTCTCCATGTTCGGTGGTTTCGGAAAGGCAGTATAATGCAGAAGATTCATACGACAAAAATCATGAAACGGATTTTGATCTTGTTCCTGGCAGTCTTCATCCTCAGTGGATGCATCCAGAGGGTGGCTGTACCAGTAAAAGGGCCGGAAGATGCTCTTGTACTGTTTAAGGGCTGGTGGACGCCAAAGTTTGCAGACGATATGGACAAGGATTCTCTGAAGATGGCCATTGAGAGGAGCATCGAGTACTTCAAGAGACTGCCCCCGGACAGGACGTTTACCTATGGTTCCCGTACGTACACGACCGAATACTTAGTCGAGTCTATGAATACATTTCTCGCTATCTTAGCAGACTCTTCAAGCTCAAAAGATCTGGGCAAAAAGGTTCGAAGGCACTTTGATATCTATAAATCAGTTGGATCTGACGGTGAAGGCTCCGTATTCTTCACGGGATACTACGAACCTGAACTCAAAGGGAGCTTAACCAGGTCAGATGAATACAGGTACCCCCTCTATATAAAACCCAGTGACCTAATGGTGATAAACCTAGGCCAATTTCACCCAAGGTTTGAAGGGGAAAGGATAGTAGCCAGATACGATGGTGACAAGGTCGTTCCGTATTATAATAGGAAAGAAATTGATGTAGACAAGGCCCTTGAGGGCAAGGGACTAGAATTATTATGGGCGTCTGACCCGGTCGAGATCTTCTTCATGCAGATTCAGGGTTCAGGGGTTATCGTTCTGGACGATGGGAACGTCCAGAGGGTACACTACGCTGCATCCAATGGAAGGCCCTATCGTAGTGTAGGTAGGGTTTTTATCGACGAAAACATAATCCCGAGAGACGAGGTCTCGTTCCAAGGAGTAAAAGCCTATCTCAAAGATCATCCAGAAGAGAGAGACAGGATTCTCAATTACAATGAGAGCTATGTCTTCTTCGAAAAGGTCGATAACGGGCCTTTAGGAAACATAGGGGTTGTATTGACCGCGGGAAGGTCGATAGCTACTGACTACAGACTGTTTCCGAAAGGAGCACTTGCCTTCATTGCAACGGAGAAGCCTGAGATAGACCAGTCGGGCAGGATCACAGAGTGGAAGAAATTTTCAAGATTTGTTGTCAATCAGGATACAGGCGGGGTGATTCTGGGTGGTGGCAGGGTTGACGTATTCTGGGGCAGTGGAAAGGATGCGGAGATTACCGCGGGAGCCATGCAGCATTACGGCGAGATGTACTTTCTCGTAAAGAAAACACCGAAGAAATAGGGATCGTCTCTCAACTAGTTTGTCCTGAAGAATTCCCTTTTCCGCTCCGCAGCACAGGTTTTTTGACCCATCTATGACTCACTTCACGCATTTTCAGAAACTCCCCGCCTGTGGCGGGTCAGACACCTGAAAATGCATATCTTCCGTTTCGTCAAGATGGGTACCCCAAAAATCCTACTCACCTGTCTGCGTGCCTGCCTGTGCCAGCACGGCAGACAGGCAACGCACAGGCAGATGTTCG
>JBDRGH010000074.1:0-2237 GCA_043818015.1 Pseudomonadota bacterium | reverse complement strand
GGCCAGAAGGGCGAGTGCCCAGCAGGAATCTCTCTCCCCCATACCCGCCTTCGCAATTAAACGTGCTTCGGCGGGTTCCCCCTGTTGCAGGCCTCCACAGATCGACCACTGGGGTGCACGGTAACCGACCACCTTGTCTCCGGTCAACCTTTCGAGCAGGCCTTTCGACCGCAGGAGATCTTGCAGAAATTCATCCTTCGTCTGTTTAAAAACTTGAACGTGGCCATATCCATGGGAAGCGATCTCATGGCCTTCGCCCTCAATCATCCTCACCACTTCCGGTCTCCTCTCTGCCACATATCCAAGGACGAAGAAGGTGGCCTTAACCTTAAAGCGGCCAAACAGTGTGAGGATCTTCTCCATGTTCAAAAGGATCCGGCTCTCGTATTGATCCCAGGAAGAACGGGGAAGGATGTGCTCAATATCACAGATATGATACCAATCCTCCACATCCACCGTTAAAATATTCTTTATAGCCATGTCCGGATCGTCCTTAATAAGTGACTGAAGTTATAAGTGAGCTAAAGTGACTAAAGTTAAACTTCCGAACTTAATATAACTTGACACTTGAAACTTTTTTGGGCTCTTCATGTAATCGGGTAGGTCATTTTTGCCTTTTCTCTCCCCCTCTTTAACAAAGAGGGGTGAGGGGAGATTTTATACATCAAATACAACTCCATCCGCATCTTTCAGGCCGATTTATTATAACCCAAATTGGGGGATTTTCTAAAATACTTCTGTTAACCGTTTGCATTACAATGTGTCATCTTATATTTCAATGAAATGCAAAAGAGGTGATTCATGATGAAATCTCAGCTCACCATCCTTGGAGATTCCAAAATTCCTGGACTAACTTCTATTACATCCTTAGGAGGGACCGGCCTCCTTTCTTGAGGATTTGACATCTCTTCATATTAAGTATATATTTTTAGTGTATCTATTGGAGGGGAGACATGAAGACAGCACGTTTGTTCCGAAATGGCCAGAGTCAGGCGGTGCGGCTGCCCAAAGAGTATAGGTTTAGTGGGGACAGGGTACTGATCAAGAAAACAGGAAATGCCGTGGTTCTTCTTCCTGAGAAGGGCTCCTGGACGCCCCTTTTGGAAAGCCTCTCAAAATTCTCTGAAGATTTCATGGGGAGCCGCCAACAGCCCGGCCAACAGCCGAGAAAAGGGCTTTTCGGATGAAACTTCTTCTTGACACAAATATCTGCATCTATTTGATCAAGAAGAGTCCTCCATCGGTGCTCAGGCGTTTTGACGCCTATGCCGCAGGCACGATAGGCATCTCTTCGATCACTGTGGCCGAATTGGAATTCGGGGTCCAAAAGAGCCGGTACCCCTCACAGAACCAGGAAGCGCTTGAGCAGTTTCTCTTGCCTCTTCTGGTCCTCGATTTCGACCACGAAGCTGCCCGGGCATACGGAAAAATCCGTGCTCTGCTCGAAAATCAAGGGAGATTGATCGGAGCCCTTGACATGCTCATTGCAGCGCACGCATTGAGCCTTAACCTTCCGCTGGCCACCAACAACATCAGAGAATTCTCAAGGGTTCCAGCGTTAAGAGTACTCAACTGGGCAGCCGTCCGATAATCCCTTTATCGGAGTAGAGGTAGCAAAGCTCTTGCGTGGAGGAGTTTACACGGCTATCTTAAAAGTCCAGGCTGAGGTTTGTATCAAATGTGGAGAGCGCCTGTACAAACAAGAAACGGTGAGGAAATTTGAAGAGATTAGAACCAAACTGGAACGGCAAGAGACGAGAGACTTCAAGCCCATCGGAAAATCATTTCAAGTATTTAGAGAGGATTGAAGAATATCTAAGATGATTTGTCAAATGCCAAGGGGAAAACTCCAATTTCCGCGACTATTTTGCCTTAACTGTTAAGTTGCTTTAGAATCTACGTCCCGTCTCTTAGGACTGGCACTAACTGGGGATCATGTACCCCGTCACCTTGATGAGGACGGCATGAGGGAACGATAATGTTTCTAGGTCGCAGGGAGATCCTTCTTTCTGTATCTGTCCGTGATGGGCAGTTGAACCTCTATAAGTGTTTGGTGCAGCAACTCGGCACCGATTGGGAAACGAAGTTGGAACCGTTAGCAACAGTCAGATAGTCAGTTATGAGAAAGAGCGAAAGGAAGACTATTTTCGTTGGAGGAGAGATTTATCTATTGACACGGGGAGGCCTTATAAGTGTTAGGCTCTCCTCCGTAAAGTCAATAATCGAGTCAGACCCCC
>JBDRGH010000073.1:0-4823 GCA_043818015.1 Pseudomonadota bacterium | reverse complement strand
AGACTTAAGGATAGCGATATCCTTATTTTTCTCCATGACCACCATAATAAGGGTACTGACTATATTAAAGGCCGCCACCAAGATTATTAGAATCAAGATCACAAACATGGTTATTTTCTCCAGCTTCAATGCTGCGAAGAGATTCTTGTTCATCTCCATCCAATCTTTTGTCCAATATGGATAACCTAGCTTCCTCTGGATCCTATAGGCAACTTCCTTTGCCTTGTAAATGTCGTCAATCTTGATTTCTATACCGGTGACAAGACCGGGCATACTAAGGAACCTTTGGGCATTCTTCAATGAAATATAGGCAAAAGAGGAGTCATATTCATACATACCGGATTCAAAGATACCGACAACCCTAAATTTCTTCATCCTGGGTACCATCCCCATGGGAGTCATAACACCCATTGGAGAGATTACGCTTACTGTATCATCATAGAAGATCCCCAAATTCCTCGATAATTCCTTTCCGATGATAATACCAGGGTCAAGGTGTTCCCCTCCTTCATCCTTATTGTCCGGCTCCCTCAGATTCAGCAAACTTCCTTCCGTGATATGTGAACCTATGTTTATCACCTTTCCAATTGTTGTGGGATCAATGCCCCGTAGAACTACCCCCGAGGAACCAGATTTTGAATTTAACATTGCCTGGCTGTATATGAACGGGCTCCCAAATTTCACCCCCTTGACTTCCCCAATATCTCTTACTATGTCCTCATAATCACCGATCCCTCCCCCCTGTTTTAGCACCACTATGTGAGAATAGTAACCGAGTATTTTGTTTCTCAGGTCTTCCTTAAACCCGGTCATGACTCCTATTACTACAATGAGGGTCATCACCCCTATGGTTACTCCTCCAATAGAAATAAGGGTAATAATAGATATGAAAGTCTGTTTTCTCTTGGCTTTCAGGTATCGTAATCCGATAAATAGCTCATAAGACATACTACCCTCAAGCTATTGTCACTTACTCCCGAGGCCTTAGTTGAGGAAATAGGATTACCTCGCGAATAGAAGCAGCGTTGGTAAAAAACATCACCAGCCTATCGATCCCGATACCTTCACCCGCTGTAGGAGGCATTCCATATTCCAGTGCCCTAAGAAACTCCGTATCTAGCAAACCGGGTTCGTTATCAGCCGCCCCTTTTTGGCTGACTTCATTCATAAACCTTTCCCTTTGGTCTATCGGGTCATTCAGTTCTGAGAAGGCGTTCGCTATCTCTCTTCCGAAGACAAAGAGTTCAAATCTGTCCACTTCCTGAGGATTCTCATCGTTCCTCCGAGACAGGGGAGAGGTATCGGTTGGATAGTTCGTAATGAAAGTAGGTTGTATTAAATTAGGCTCCGCAACTTCCTCGAAAATTTGGGTTAAGAGGTTACCTAAACGCACCTCTTCGTCAAATTGAAGTCCAATCCTTTGTCCATATTCCGTGAGCTTTTCTTTACTGCTGACGACGTCTTCATCAACTTCCCCATACTTCACTATCGCCTCTTTGAGGGTCAAACGTCTCCAGGGTGGTTTAAAATCAAGCTCTACGCCCTGGTAGTTAAATTTTAACCGGGTAAAGAGGGTCTTGGTGATATGGGCCAACATCTCTTCCGTAAGGTCCATGAAATCCAAATAAGTAGCATACGACTGATAAAATTCTAACATGGTAAATTCCGGATTATGCTGAGTCGATATCCCTTCATTTCGAAAGTTCCGATTAATTTCGTAGACCCTCTCCAGTCCCCCAACAACCAAGCGTTTCAAATATAATTCTGGAGCAATTCTTAAATAGAGATCCATACCCAACGTATTGTGATAGGTTTTAAAGGGACGGGCCGTGGCTCCTCCAGGTATTGATTGCATCATCGGTGTTTCGACTTCCAAGAAGTCTCTTTCGTTAAGGAACTCCCTAATAAGCTGTATAATGCGAGTTCGTTTGTAAAAGATCTCTCTTACTCCGGGATTAACAAGTAAATCAAGGTATCTCTGCCGATATCTTGCTTCAACATCCAGTAACCCGTGCCATTTTTCTGGAAGGGGTCTTAGCGACTTGGTTAAGAGCTTCACCGCTTCGACCATTATTGTTAGTTCCTGGGTCTTGGTTCGAAAAGGCCTTCCGATAATACCAATAAAGTCTCCAATATCGAATTCTTTGAAAATTCTAAAGTTATCTTTCCCAATGAGGTCTTGACGGATATATGCTTGCATCCTCCCTTTTCTGTCCTGGACGTGAACGAAAATAGCTCTACCAAAATCTCGAATAGACATTATCCTGCCAGCAAGGGCAAACTTGTCTCTTAGCCTCTCCAAATCTTCGTTATTTTTCTCCGCAAACTCGTGGAGAATCTCTTGAGTGCTGTGGGTGACTTTGAAGGCATTGTCGTACGGGTTGATACCGTTTCTCTTCAACCCTTCTATCTTCTTTGTCCTCTGTAATACCAACGGACTCTGCTCTTCCATCTCGTCCTCTTTACTTCTCAAAGGAAACAATCATGAACTCGGGAGACTATCGCACTTTCGTTTGATAGTCAAGACAAAAGAACTCTGTGTTAATGCAATATGATTATGTCACCCCCTAAGTGCAATATGATTATGTCATCCCTCCCTGGAATGATGTTAGAAGAGAAGCACCCAAAGGAGGTGCTTCATGAGAGGAGAGGTGACATTCACCATGAAAAATGAAAACTTTCCTTTGGAGCGAACATCTGCCTGTGCGTTGCCTGTCTGCCGTGCAGGCACAGGCAGGCACGCAGACAGGTGAATAGGATTTTTGGGGTACCCATCTTAGCGAAGCGGAAGATAAGTCCCGCCTCTGGCGGGATTTGATACGCCGTAGGCGGGGAGTTTCTGAAAATGCCTGAAGTGAGTCATAGATGGGTCAAAAAACCTGTGCTTCGGAGCGGAAAAGGGAATTTTTCAGGACGAACGGAATAGGATTCAAATGTGAGAAACTGTACATTGAATTGGATCAGTTATATGTTGTGGGGTAAACGATAGAGGTAGGAGTAAAAGGTTTACGTAGAAGGGAACCTGTGGCCTAGCCGAGAGCTGCTGCCATCTTAAATATAGGAAGATACATGGCTATAACCAATCCACCAAGGACAACCCCTAGAAAAACCATTAGCATAGGCTCAAGCATCGAAGTCAACGCCGCAACTGCAGCATCCACCTCGTCATCGTAAAAATCTGCGATCTTCGTCAGCATGGCATCGAGGGCACCAGTGGCTTCCCCAACCGCTATCATCCTGACCACCATGGGTGGAAACACATTTGTCTCAGCCAGGGGTTCAGCTATGGTTCGGCCTTCAGTGATAGCCGCTCTGGTATAATATATTGCCTTTTCTACTGTTTTATTGCCCGAAGTCTTAGCCGTAATATCCAAACCATCCAGTATTGGTACCCCGCTGGAGACCATGGTTCCTAATGTCCTGGTAAATTTAGCAACCGCAGCCTTCCTTGTCAACGGACCAAAAACGGGTAATTTAAGGATAAGATCATCAACGATAGATCTTCCTCTTTCCGTATTATAGAATTTCTTGAAGGCAACAACGAATACAAAGAGACCGCCAGCAAGGTATATACTACTGCTTTTTAGTAGTTCACTTATATTGATTACGATCTGGGTCGGAGCAGGGAGTGCAGCCCCAAACTCCGAGAACATCTTTTGAAAAACAGGTATGACAAAGAGGAGCAGTATGACAACGACGATAATAGCAACGCTCAAGATACTGATGGGATAAACCATTGCTCCTTTGATCTGTTTCTTTAGCTTTATTGCCTTCTCTATATAGGCGGCCAGTCTATTCATGATAGAATCCAGTATTCCCCCCATTTCACCAGCCGCCACCAAGTTGACATACAGCTCATCGAATAGTGTGGGATGCTTCTTAAGGGCCTCAGTAAAAGTCGCTCCTCCTTCTATATCCTCCTTTGTCTGAACGAGTATCTTTTTGAAGGTTTTATTCTCCTGTTGGGACGAGAGTATATCCAGGGCCTGAACCAGGGGAAGTCCAGCATCTATCATAGTGGAAAACTGGCGGGTGAAGACAACCAGGTCGTTTTCGGTGACCTTTGGTTGAAAAAGACGAATATTTTCAAAGAGGTCCTTGGGTTTTGTCTTGATCTTAGTTGGTATAATCCTTTGTCTTCTAAGCTGTACTCTCAGAGCAGATTCCGAAACTGCTTCAATTTCTCCCTTCTGAATCTTCCCCTCCCTGGTTTTACCCTCCCAGATATACACTGCCATGGACACTCTCCCTGAGATGTGAATTGTCCGTCCGTAGGATAATGGGTTTGATTATTCGTCACGGACTGTAGTTCTCAAGACCTCCTCAACTGTGGTGACACCTTCTGTCAGTTTAGTAATTCCGCTTTGCCTTAGAGTCTGCATTCCATAGGCAATTGCTTTCCTTTTAATCTCAGAAGGAGGAGCCCCATCCAGGATCAATTCTCTCACGTCTTCCTGCACAGGCATCACCTCGTAAAGAGCTATTCTCCCTCTGTATCCGGTATCAGTGCAGTTCAGACAACCCGCGCCTTTGTAACATGTGAGACCGGAAACTTCATCCTTCGGAATTCCTAGATCCACTAAAGTAGCAGAAGGAACTTTTACTTGCTCTTTACATTCCGAACAAATCACACGCGCCAATCTCTGCGCTAGAATCAGGTTTACCGAAGATGCAACCAAGAATGGCTCAATTCCCATATTTAACAGCCTGTTGACCGTTCCAGGTGCATCATTCGTGTGGAGGGTACTTAATACTAAGTGGCCCGTAATGGCAGCCTTAACGCTTATCTCTGCCGTTTCGTAATCTCTGATCTCTCCAACCAT
>JBDRGH010000072.1:0-3098 GCA_043818015.1 Pseudomonadota bacterium | reverse complement strand
GAGACCGGGACAAACTGGCCTTCAGTCTTATGGCTTTCTCTTATTTCGAACTTATCATATCCCAGAAGAGGAAGATGATCTCGGACTTCTATCCTCTCAATGTGGGCAAGGGGAGGGGCGGATTCCCTGACTTCCCTCAGGAATTCTTCTACACTTTCCCTTTCACCTTCCGCATCTATAACCACCCCTCCGGAGGAGTTACAAACCCACCCTGATAGGCCGCATTTGTGGGCAGACCTATAGATGAAAGGGCGAAATCCCACCCCCTGAACTATTCCCATTACTTCAATGGAGAACCGGCTTATATCCCCATGGTTTTTTGCTTCGCTTGCTTCCAAATCCACCACGCGTCACTATTTGTCAAGATTTCAGCTATGTTTCATTTATTGCAACGGCCCTTCTTGCACTGTTTTCAAACAGCTAACCTGTTACCATCTTACTAAATAAAACCTACTCCTCTATCAGGCATATTCTGGCCAATAGAGTGCTTATGCATGAGAAACGACGGATTAAAAATAGTTATCCACTTCTCTTAAAACAGATTCAACTATATTGGGAGCCGCCCTCTTCAGTTCCTGGGAAAGACCTATTCCCCTGCCGAGGTCCTTGGGTTGAATGCCAAAGATAACTACCTCCGGGGATACCCCGAGAAGAGAAGCCAGGCGTAAAACCTGAGGCAATCCTACTTCATGCAAAGAAAACTTTACTTTATCATTTACCTCATCTATCTCCTGGGGGGTAAATCTCTTCACCGTTCCGGGTTCCTTCCCCATGTCCACGGCATCAACGAAGACCACTTTAGGGGCTTGTCTCATTAGATCAACCAGACCCAATCCTTTAGTTCCGGCATCAAGCACCTTAACCCCTTCAGGCAGTCTCAGTTTCTCCAGTTCATGGACCATATGTGCTCCTATGCCATCGTCTTTCATCAGGGGATTGCCTACCCCCAGAATAAGCACCCTATATCTAATTGAGATCTTTGTTTCTCCTTTAAGATTGAATTGTAACCCTTCACTGTTGCTGGTTATCCGTCTCAGTGGCCGTGGGGATCTCTTTAGCTTTCCGTGTCTTAGGAAAGGTAAGGATAAACTCAGTGCCCTTTGCTTTATCACTTATGACATTTATTGTGCCCCCGAGTGTTTCCACCACTTTCCTGACAAAGGGCAGACCCATACCCCTTCCATAAGGGTCCATCTCTTTGGCTTTCTGGGTCCGGAAGAATTCATCAAATATCTTGGGGATATCCTCAGTATCTACTCCGATCCCCGTATCCTTAACCCTGAGGATCACCTGGTCATCTGAAGCCGAAAGGCCTAAGGAGATGGTTCCACCGTCCGGTGTATACTTGATGGCATTGGTGATCAGATTATTGAGGATCTTCTCCATGTCTTCCTCGGTCCCCATCAGGGTGAGTTCCTCATCAGGTAATTCAACATTTATGCTCAATCCTTTTTCCTGAGCGCTTGTTTTAAACAGATCAACCGCCCTTTGTATTTGCTCCTTTATCGACAGGGGAACCCATTGAACGTCGGGCTTCCGTGATTGCCACTGGTAGATGTCCAGCAGTCCTTTCGATACGTCCATAACGGAATCTATGCGCCTGGACATTCGCTTCATCAGCTCTTCCTGCTTTTCTGTCAGGCCTCCCACATACCCTTTCAGCATGACGTCCAGAAGACCCTGGATGGCCATTAATGGGCCTTTCAACTCATGAGTCATCATCATGACGAATTCGCTTTTGGCCTCATCCTGTTTCTTCTGTGTATCATAGATCTTTGCATTCTCAATGGAGATAGACCCCTGGCTGGACAAGGCTCCAATAAAATCGAGTTCATTCTGGCCGAAAGTTCTCCTCTCAGCGGTGTACAGGCGCAGCGTCCCGATAACCTTTTCTCTTCCCATTAAGGGAAAGGACAATACACTTACAATGCCCTCTTTACGGGCATCCTCTGGGTATTGAAGCCCTGGATCGGTTGAGGCATCCAGGACAAAGTGAGGCTCTCCTCCCAATGCCTTTGCCAGGCTCTTGTCGGCATCTACCGGTCCCTTATTTATGTAAGCCTCGCTCAATCCACATGCAGACGCCAGCTCCAGCAGATTTGTTCTCTCGTCTAATAGCCGTAGGGTAACCCCTTTGAGCCCCATAATCTTCATGATACTGTGGCAGATAAGGGTAAGTCTTTGATAAAACCCAAGAGTAGAAGTGGTATCTTTTGCAAGCTGATTCAGTAACCCAAGCTGCTGATTGGCCTGCTCCAGCTTCTCTTGAAGTTTCATAAACTCCAGTATCTTCTCCCTCACGCGCCTAAACAATAGCAGGACAATAGAGATGGAGACATAAAGCACTGTGTTGAAAAATAAGAGAAGCATCAGAACAAAAAAGGGATTGTCTTGTACGCCCCGGGATATGAAGGATGAGCCATGCATATGGGCTAAATGGCCTGTCAATTCCAAAAGGGCTATAGTGGTGATCGTGAGGGCGATTAAGGAGGCATAGACCAGACAGGCGCGTCTTTCCAATAGGACCCCGCTTAGAATCACATGAAAAAGGAAATAAAACAGGAGAGGACTTGCAATGCCCCCGGTGTAGTGGAAAAGGAGGGTGATGAAGACCCAGTCTATGGCAAACTGAAAACAGGTAAACCTGTGAACAATGCTTGTGACCGGGGAAGGAACTCTCTTCTTGAGGGCAAAGAAGTAATAATGGAAAAGGGCATTTAACAGGACTACTATGGCGCAAATCGAAAGAACTTTAAGCGCAGGAATATCAAGGCGGATAAGCCGGTTACCTGTGAAGGTGGCCAGGATGACCACCCCCAAGAGGACCCACCTTAAAAGGATCCACCACCTCTGTTTCGAGAGAGGCCCCTCCCAGACAATTTCATAAGATAAGGCCCCTGTTCTCTGGGGGACAGGCTTTCCCATGGAGCCATTCAGCCCTTCTGGATCAATTTCTTGACCTTTTCAAGCAACGCGTCAAACCGGATCGGCTTCTCAATGAATTCATCCACTGGTAAATAGTCTTGATCCTCCTCTGGAGAGAATTTCATATGCATTTTTTCCGATATACCCGTAAGCATCAGAATAGGAACTTTTGA
>JBDRGH010000071.1:0-2230 GCA_043818015.1 Pseudomonadota bacterium | reverse complement strand
AGTTTCATTGAACTTTCCTTCATATTCACCAGCAAAATATACCTCAACCATTTCTTTAAACCCGTGGCTGCTCATCAGATATGAAAACAACACCTCTTCTTCAACCGGACTCTTTTCCATGATTGCGAAAATGGTTATCTTTTTGAGCACGTCTGAACCAAGCAATTCCGGGTTTTTCATACACTTCAGAAGCTTTTCCTTGCATTGAGATAATGCGTGCCCAAAGTCCGTAAAGGGTTGTCCGTGGCCTGGATACACAGCTTTTACGTCAAGGGCTTCGAGTTTCTGAAGAGATTTCTGCAGAGAAAACAATGCCCCACTTCCGTTGACGTGAATCTGAGGAGCTGGAAAACCTTCTTCCCAAAGGGTATCTCCAGCTATGAGAACCTTCTCTTCAGCATTATAGAGTGCAATACCGTCGGGAGAGTGACCGGGTGTGTGTAAAACCCTAAACTTGTGAGGACCGATGTATAAGACATCATCTTCTTCTAGCGCACTTGTGCAATTAAAAAAGGCGGCTTTGTGGTTATAATATCGCCACAACGTTGACCAATCGTCTCGGCAGTCGATGAAGTGTTTTCCGATTTTATGAAGAGCTATGTCGCAACCGGATTTTTCCTGGATAATCTTGTTCCCCCCTGTGTGGTCGGAGTGGCAGTGGGTATTGATAATGAGTCGGACATCTGAAAGGTCTGTACCTAAACTCGATATCGCCGTGGCTGTTTCCTCGAAGCAGCTCATATAAGCCGTATCAATGAGGGTTGGTTCTTGCCCCCGATATACAAGGTGATTGCCATTCAGGTATCCCCTCTCGATAAAGAACAGATCTGTCATAATTTCACAAACAGGCACATCAACCTCCGGATATCAACGGGAAGAAGAAGTGGAGATTATCAATTAGGGTCGAGATCTTATATCAAGCTTAGTTGTCTTGTCAAATATAAAGAGGCCCCATCAAGGTTCCTTCGTAATTTTTGATCAGCCTACTCCAATAGACTGGATAATCGTTGGCCAACACCGAGGTTTGTGGAAGGTTGTGCCTAGGTATAAACCTATAGATCACCGTTGTCCCGACTTACTAACGTCAATCGAGATAAAACCGATCAATCTTCCCGGAAAAGTGTTGATTTCTCTTCCCGTGAGTGATACTTATATGGATATCTATGTACAGGTTATTCGTCGAATCGTCATTCTATTAAACAACTATCTCAGAATTGAAATAATTTGGTATAATTGAAATGAAAGTCAGGGATGTCATTAAGACGATTGAGGAAGACGGATGGTATTTAGCCAGAACTCGCGGAAGCCATAGGCAATACAAACATCCCAAAAAACCCGGACTAATTACTATTGATGGAAATCTCAATCATGAGTTGGCACAGGGCACGTTAAACAGTGTCTTAAAGCAAGCGGGGTTAAGGAAATGAAATATTTAATCATTATTGAAAAAACCGACACTGGATATTCAGCTTACTCACCCGATTTAGAAGGCTGTATTGCTACTGGAGAGACTGGCCAAGATGTTGAGAAATCTATGCGCCAAGCAATTGAATTTCACCTTGAAGGTCTTATGGACGAAGGCTCTCCGATCCCCTCGCCCCATAGCTATTCAACTTATATCGAAATCTCAGCATAGCAAAGCCATGCTCACTGACTGAGAACTTACCCAAAAAAAGTGGACACCAAAACGTAACTGAATTAGGTCGGATCTAGGGGATATCCTATACTCCCTCCCGTCTCTTATTCGGTCCGAGCCCATAAAACGAACTTAGACGTTGACACTTCTCAAGAAAAATTGTAGATTTTGCCAAAGAGTCGGTGTATCGAAGACCAAAACACCGCCTGATTACTACTTTTCTATCCGGCTCGTTGCGGCCGTGAGGGATTCTTCACTTAGGCCGCCCTATTCCCGCCTGATTCTGAACCTCAACACCTCGCTCCTGCGTCTCGATCTCGTCATACTGTAGAATCCCCACTGGCACCCATAAACGTCTCCTGCCCTACTCCGTAAATCATCAACTGGAAAGTATGGTAGGGGAGGCCATGAAAAAGGAAGCCCCCCCAGACGTGGTGGGAAACGGCAACGATTTAATCATATTTGATCCGAGAGATGTCCTGAAATCCTGGGAATACAACATACTGAATGATACCCATATAGTTTTTATGGTATTCTAGTAATTTTAGCCTTAACAGTCAACTATAAAAATAACAAAGACAGAGTCGTAACCAG
>JBDRGH010000070.1:0-3572 GCA_043818015.1 Pseudomonadota bacterium | reverse complement strand
CCCTATCAGCCTTGAGGGTGACGAGCTTTCTTTCAGCCCTCTCAAGCTGCTCTTTCTTTTCTCCTATCATTAACAGCTCTTCTTTGTACTGCTCAATCAGCTCCAAATCATCATTGAGGATGATGTTGATAAACCTGTACGGCCTTGACATATCTATATAAGAACGGGAGGAGAAAACAGCCTGTATGTGGCCTATTCCCCCGAATTTATACATCGCTGTCAAACAGACATCTAATCTTGACCTCAAGGCTCTGATATCTTCATCTATCTTTGATACTTGATTGTCGACAACCTTCATCTTATTGTTCAACTTTCGAATTTTGGAGCGCAGCAACTTAAGCTCCCGTGTCCTCTTAGAGAGCCTCCTTTCTATTCTAATCAGCTCCGAACCCACTGAGTGCTCTTTCTTCCCAATAGCCTTTACCTTCTGCTTTTTCCTTTGAAGCTCCTTCTTGAGGTGAGTCAGTTCCGTTCTTTTCCCAACGAGACCTCTCTCGAGGGGCTGATCCTCCGCGTAGCAGACGCCGCCAGAATAGAACAGGACAAGGGCCAACATGATAACGATTCGACTCATCTTAGATACTCTAAGTCTTTAAAAATCTTCTAAGCGAGACCATACTGCTAAACATGCCTATCACCATGCCGCCAAAGACTATCGCTAAACCGAAATTCAAGGGGAGAAAGGAGAAATCCAACCCTCCGAAGTACGGACTGAAGGAGGAGCCCACACTCGATATAAACACCCGGTACATGGCATATAGTAAACCGATAGATAATAAAGCTCCTATTAATCCGTGCAGCAACCCTTCTAAGAAGAAGGGAGCCTTGATAAAGAGATTAGTGGCGCCCACCAATCTCATTATCTCCAATTCGTCCCTTCTTGCATAGACACTCAGTCTGATGGTGTTAGAGATGATGAAAACGGCGGCCAAGAGTAGCCCTGTCCCGAGCATGAGGCCTCCGATTCTAAAGAGGTTTAGAAAGGCAGAAAACCCCGCGATCCATTCCTGGTCGTACTCAACATCTTTAATCTCTTTGAACTTCTTAACCCTGGCAACGAAATTCTCAACCCGATTGGAGCTTAGATACCGTTCTTTGAGCTGAATCTCAAAAGATGGAGGCAACGGATTTGTGGTCAATCCTTGAAAGAAACTATCATCGGTTTGGAGGCTTTTCTTCAAGATATCAATGGCCTCTTCCTTAGATATGTACTTTACAGCTTTTGTCTCCCTGAAATCGGCAATTTTCTTCTTAATCCTCATCATATTTTCGACTGAAATACTATCATCCAGGTATGCTGTTACCTGAACTTCATCTTTCCACTTGTTCAAGAATTGGCTCAAGTTCAAGAAGACAATGAGAAAAGTACTTACTACCAGTAATGATATGGCTATGGTCCCAATGGTTATGCAATTAATAAGAAAGCCGTGCCCAAGACCCTGGATGGCCTTACCAAGAAAAAATGCCCCTCTTCTTAAAAACATCTTTCGTCAGATTACCGACTCGAGACTCACGTCTTCTGGGATTAATTTCACGAGCCTTCTGCTCTATTCAGCCGCCGGTTACTCTCCCGTTTTCCAGAAAGAATACCTTCCCATGACGTTCTCGAATCAGGTGAGGATTATGGGTTGCTACCACGACAGTAGTTCCTCGGGCGTTAATATTACCCATAAGGTCCATGATAGATGCAGTAATTTCAGGATCTAGATTCCCCGTAGGCTCGTCGGCCAAAAGGATTAATGGGTCATTCACCATTGCCCTAGCTATAGCAACCCGTTGTTGCTCTCCCACCGATAAACTGGGAGGGTATAAATTCGACTTATTATGAAGTCCTACTAACCGTAGAACCTGCCAAACCTTCTTTTGAACTTCCCTCTGCAACGCCCCAATAATCTCCAACGCGAGGGCAACATTTTCAAAAACGGTCCTGTTTGTGAGTAACTTCAAGTCTTGAAAGATTACACCTATGTTCCTTCTCAAATAGGGGACACTCGATTTCCTTATCGTGGCTGTATTGATGCCACTGATCAAGACCAGCCCCTTCGTTGGTCTCTCCAGACAAAGGATCAACTTTAAGATGGTCGTTTTCCCTGCTCCACTTGGTCCAATAATATAGGCGAAATCTCCTTTGTCAAGCCTTAAACTCACATCTATCAAGGCCACTTGGTTATTCGGGTAGATTTTATAAACGTGAAACATCTCGATCACGGATACGTTCCCGGTAGGTTTCAAATACTCAGTCTTAAACTATCTTTCCTTAACCCAGTATTGTTACACGGGTCTCAAACTTGCATCTTCAATGTCTATACTACCAACTATGGATTGCAATGCCTCGCCCAGTTCCTCTATATGATGTAAGTATCCGTTCTTCAGTCCCTCAAAAGTCTCTGAATTCCACCCAGGCTCTACAAGGCTAAGAGACTTCAAAAAAAACTCGAGGTTCCTTGAAGAGATTTCTTTCTTCAGCGTAGTATACTTGTTTATGAAATGAGTACAAGAACTGTTACCATTATGGTGGCTTATCCATATATCCGTGTCCAGAAGAAGCTTGTCCAAATCCACCATCCTTCTTCGAATCGGGGACAAGCTCCTTGCCAGTTTTTCTACGTCGGGGTTTGCATACCGATACAAGAACCCTCTCTTATACTCCTTCGTGGAAACAATCATCTCTTCCTTTTCCAGTCTGTCGAACATTGCTACACCAGGGTAAAGCTCCATACGGTTGGACAAGTGCTGAAAAAAACATGCCTGATTGATCTTACTCAGGAATTCCGCATTTGCGCGAAGGTCATCAATAGTAGAATATGGTTGAAACATCATAAATCCGAGATGGAGAACGATATCGTGCCGCGCAAGCATTCTCGCTATACGATAATGTTGTTCCACAGTCGTCTTCTTGTTAAATACCGCCAACGTTGACGGAGAAGCACTTTCTATGCCTACAATAACCCGCTCTAAGCCTGCCTCTTTCAAGAGCGGGAGTAATGGTTCACACTCGACCAAGGATTCCGCCGTGCACAGGATTCTAAACCTGAGTCCCAACCCACGGGCCTTCATCCCTTCCGCTATTTGTCTTACCCGTTCTCTCCCAGCCTCACCAGGTCCAATAAAGTTATCCTCAGCAAAGAGAATTATCTTGACCCCGAATTCATTTCGAAGGTATGTTAACTCATCGAGTACGTTCTCTGCCGATCGGGCTCTCCAAAGCTGCCCCTTCTGTAGTCTTTCAAATGGTGGGATACTGCAGAAACTGCAATCCGCGACGCATCCCCTACTGCTTATGACTCTTGCGGTAGGGGTCCCCCCCCCTCGGAGCTGCGCTTGAAGGGTATCACGGGCGGGGAAGGGGATTGAATTCAGATCGTCGATCTTCTTACGGCCAGGGTTCTTACAAACAGTACCCCCCTTCTCCTTGAACCAAAGCCCCAGAGTATCCTGTAGCGGCAATTCCAAGCGCAACCTGTCAGCCAGATCCAGGATGGTAAGCTCCCCCTCGCCTCTTATCACTGAGTCAAAGGATGACTCTTGGCGCAGAAGCTGCTCAGCTAAAAACGTAGCATGGTGTCCCCCGA
>JBDRGH010000069.1:0-4111 GCA_043818015.1 Pseudomonadota bacterium | reverse complement strand
GGATAATCCAGGCCGGCAGCAATGGAATGGGTATGCCTGATTTGGCCATGTTCATCCTGCAAAAGATAGGTCTTGCTTCCATGGAGGACTCCGACACTTCCAGCTACGATCGAAGCTGCATGCTTTCCCGTGTCAATACCGAGCCCACCCGCTTCCACCCCGACCATCTCTACCTCTCGGTCATCCTTAAATGGATAAAACAATCCCATTGCATTACTCCCGCCACCAACACAGGCTATCAGGTAGTCTGGTAATCGACCTTCGACACGTAAAACCTGTTCTCTGGTTTCTCTGCCGATTACGCTCTGAAAGTCCCTCACCATCATGGGATATGGATGCGGGCCGGCTACAGAGCCGATAACATAAAACGTGTTGTAGATATTGGTGACCCAATCCCGCATCGCCTCGTTCATTGCGTCTTTCAGCGTATTCGTCCCGGACGAGACGGGCTGAACCTTGGCACCCAGTAGCTTCATGCGAAACACATTCAGCGACTGCCGCTTTATGTCCTCCGTGCCCATATATACCTCGCACTCCAATCCAAACATCGCTGCCACAGTTGCGGTAGCTACACCGTGCTGGCCTGCTCCTGTTTCCGCTATGATCCGGGCCTTCCCCATCCTCCTGGCTAGTATAATCTGGCCTAGGGTATTATTTATCTTGTGGGCCCCGGTGTGACAGAGGTCCTCTCTTTTAAGGTAAATCTTTGCCCCACCGAGTCTTTCGGTCAATCTCTCCGCCAGGTACAAAGGGGTTTCTCGTCCAACATATTCCCTGAGATAGTAATCAAGCTCCTTCTGAAATTCACTGTCGTGCTTGTATCTGTTATACGCTTCTTCCAGTTGTAAAAGGGCTGGCATCAAAGTCTCCGCCACGTATCTGCCCCCATATATTCCGAAATGACCCTTTCCATCGGGCAACATATTCTTATCCTTTTTGTCAGTCATGTATTGTCAAAATTTTAAGATTTCTCACAGAGCCTGCCCCGAGCAAAGTAACAAGATTCCTCGCTTCGCTCGGAATGACAAGCGAGGGGTTCGAAATGACAATATTATAGCTTATAATATTTCCCTCCCCTTATTTCAGGGCATAACCTATTATCTTATCGGACTTTTCTGTTAATTTTTTCATAAAACTTTTGACATTACTGTCAGTCATATCGATTCTTGTGTGGCCGTTTTTGCTATCTTGATGAAGTCCTCTAGCTTAGCACGGTCTTTCTTTCCCGGTTCCGATTCAACCCCACTGCTTACATCTACCCCATAGGGTTTTACCACCTGTATTGCCTCGAAAAGATTATCGGGAGTAAGTCCCCCCTGCGAGGATTATTCTGCTGGCGAAACTTTTCGCCTGGGAGGCAATCTCCCAGTCAAAGGTTTTTCCACCACCTCCGTAGAGGTCATAGTAGTGCGTATCGAGTAATACAGCACTTACCTTATAGGAGGGAATGGTCCTGAGAGTTTCTTTACCTTTAATCGTGAATGCCTTTATCACCTTCCTATCGAAGCTGGAGCAGAAACCTGGTGATTCATTGCCGTGGAACTGCAAGAGATCTAAACCACAAAATTCACTAATCTGCCTGATTCTGTCTTTCTTGCCGTTAACAAATACCCCCACAGAGCATACAAATGGGGGAAGTTGACGGATTATCTCCTTGGCAACATCTTCTCGAACACACCGGGGGCTTCCTCTATAGAAGACAAAGCCCAGAGCATCGGCCCCTAAATCTACTGCTAAAATAGCATCCGCTACGTTGGTTATGCCACAGATCTTAACCTTTGTCATCGAGGCCAACGATCCCCTTTGTAGGGTCCTGAAGAGTGCCCATCAATGGAAGGTCTTATTGTTATTTTTCGTGCCATCGATGATCTTATAACGTCGCTTAACCCTCAACCACTTCCATTTCCGGTAGGACCGGTATAAGAATCTCCATATGGCAGCGTAATTGAGATATATGAGCCCAAATACCATACCACCCAGGTGAGTAATGTGGGCAATACCTCCACCCGTCCCGGCCATAGATGCCCAAAGCTCAATTGCCCCAAATATCATGACAAAGTACTTTGCCTTGATTGGAAAGAGAAAGTAAATGTAAATGATGCGGTTAGGGAAAAACCAACCGTAGGCCAAGAGAATACCATAGATTGCGCCTGACATCCCGATAGTAGGAATGGAAAGGTTGGGGGTTATGAGCACAGTACAGAGAGCGGCACCGGTACCCGTGATGAAAAAATATCGTAAGAATACCCTGGACCCCCAGTATCTTTCCAATTCACACCCAAACATCCAAAGTATAAGGAGATTAAAGAGTAAATGGAAGAATCCCCCGTGGAGGAATATGTAGGTAGCCAACTGCCAGAGAAAGTATTTCTGCCACACGAGGGCAGGAACCAATCCAAAGATGAGGTTCATCTCGTGGCCGACTATTCCCTGAAGCAAGAAGACTGCCCCCGATATAATCAAGAACTTCTTGACCGTTGGGGTCATGGGGGGGCCAAAGGAAAAATGTGGTCTCCGATAGTAGTATTCCATCTTGTTTTCCTTACCTGGAGAGAAGGGTATGTGTCCCGTTCAGGCTGTGACACAACCCTATGCCTGATCAAAGCCTAAGTGTGTAAAAGTTTTTCAAGTTTAGTACAAATTCTGATGGAATTCAAGAGAAAGGTTATGGCAGTTTCCCGAGTTTCTGGCGAAGTATTTTCGAAACACCGTGATTTCATTAATAGTCCGGTATTATGTAAGTGAACCCCTTTATCCCTTCGCTCAGGCACTTCCGCAGTGACCCTTTCGGGGCTCGCAGGTGGGGAATACTTTCCCCTTCCAGCCTCTGAAGGGCTGGCTTTCCCCTTCCTGCTCACCCTCGACCTGTCTGCGTGCAACGCACAGGCAGGTGGGTACCCCACTGCTCCAGCAGATTTCGCTCAGAGTCAAAGGGGTTCACCGAAAATTCGGGAAACTCGAGTCATTATCTCTTGTGTCCAGATCAATCTCGCCTCGTGGTAAAGACCGTATATCCACCATCGACGAGTCTTCGAGCTACTCTCTCGGCAGCTTGCTTCGACGTGAAATACCCCAGGCGAACCCTGAAGTATTTGTCAGGGAGCATCGCCGTAACAATATAGACATCCTCATATTCCCGATTAAGTTCTCTCTTCAAGGCTGTTGCATTTTCCTTCTCCCTAAAAGAGCCTACCTGGAGAGTATATGGTATGGCATGGTGCTTTGCCTTTTTTATCACCTCAACTCTAACCCGAGCAATTCCACGGTCCACCATATCCAAGGCTTTCGCCCCGGCATAAGAAAGGTCGATAATCCTCCCTTCCACGAACGGACCCCGATCGTTTATCCTCATCTCCACCGACTTTCCGTTCTCCAAGTCTATAACCCTCACATGGGTACCAAGCGGTAAGGTTTTGTGGGCGGCCGTCAGGTGATACATATTGTAAATTTCTCCACTGGAAGTCGGTCTACCGTGAAAATCAGATCCATACCATGACGCTAAGCCTGTCTCAACTTCTCTGGGGGGCGGCTTTACATAGTAGCGATATTCGGGAACCGTGCATGCATAGTGGACAACTATTAGAAGAACAGCCAGAACTAGGAGATGGAGATTTCTTAACGGTTTCACTTTAATGTACGGATGCGCTCTTCCCAATCAGAGTCCTTCCCCTTGCGCTTTTTCTCTTTCCCTACCTCACTCTCTCGGCTTGGCCAAGATCTCCAAAACCTTCAACTCCAGAAACCTCTTTGAAGCTACCGATTTGATGATTGCTACCGTATCCGCCCCTCTCCCTGTGCCAGCTACGGCTATTACTTCTTCCCCTTCTGGGATTAAACCTGCATCACAGGCTTCCATGACTATTTCGCAGCCAACCTTTACACCCTGGCAGATTCTCCGTAGTGTTTGCGTGATGAGATAGGTCGGGTAGATTCCCGAATGCTCCGCCATTAGAGCTGTCTCTAGCGAATGCGTTAAAATCGTACCGGTATATATTTTCGCTCCTGACTTGAGAATCTCTTCCCTTTTTTCCTTCGAGAACTCATTCTGATTTGGCCCCTTGAATCCTACTGAGTGGGTAACAACTACCAGATTGACATCCCTGTTCCTTAG
>JBDRGH010000068.1:0-2404 GCA_043818015.1 Pseudomonadota bacterium | reverse complement strand
AAAGAAGAGATTGCACCAAGTAATGCAAAATCTCCTCTCAAATGCGGTCAAGTATATTGGAGAGGACAATCCTTCCCCTCGCATTTATGTGGGGGTTAAAAGGCAGGACAACCAAAGGGTGTTTTTTGTTCGCGACAATGGCATTGGAATTGAGGAGAGATATTTTGAGCTCATTTTTCAAGTATTCCAAAGACTTCCTTCCGCAAAAAAGATGGAGGAAGGGACTGGTGTCGGCCTGACCATTGTCAAGCAGGTCATCGGAAAACACGGGGGGAGAATCTGGGTAAATTCAGTTCCAGGAACTGGCACCTCCTTTTTTTTCACCCTTCCTGATCCAAGATCCTTGGACTGAAAGAAACCCTCTACTATTAGCCTTGATAAATTTGTAAACAGTCAAAAATGGGACGGCACAGTAAAAAGCTCCAAATGCAAGGCTTGCGAATCTTGAGGAATGAGGCGTACTTACAGTACGTCGCAATGACGAAAGATGAAGCGTAACGCAGCAGTTGGACTTTTTACGAAGCCGTCAGTCTTCCCTGAGTTTATTAAGCCTTAAATAGATACCTCCAAGAACCAGGAGTTCCTCATGAGTGCCCTGCTCGAGAATCTGGCCATGGTGCATCACCAAGATCCGGTCTGCACTTCTAACCGTTGAGAGTCTGTGGGCCACAACCAGAGTACTTCTGTTGGCAGCTATGCGGGAAATAGCCTCTTGGATGAGCCGTTCGGTTTCCGGATCGACGCTTGATGTGGCCTCATCGAGAACGAGCACTTTGGGGTTTGACGCAAGGGCCCTAGCAAAAGAGAGGAGCTGGCGTTCTCCTGCGGAGAGCATGGAACCTCCTTCGCCGATCTCTTGTTGAAATCCGTTTGGCAACCTTGATATGAACGTATAGGCGTTCGCAGTCCTGGCTGCTACCTCGATGGCTTTGGGATCTATTCTTTGGCGGCCCAAGGAAATGTTATCGGCCAGGTTTCCTGCAAAGATAAATACGTCCTGCATGCACATACTGACGTTTTTTCTCAGCTCCCATTTAGACCATTTTCTGAGATCTACACCATCTAAAAGTATTGCTCCTTCATCAGGATCATAGAAACGCTCGAAGAGGTTAACGAGCGTGGTCTTGCCGGACCCTGTGGCTCCCACAATTGCCACTGTCTCTCCGGGTTTTACTTCAAAGGAAACATTGCGGATCACAGGATGACCCTTTTCGTAGGCAAATGACACATTCTTGAATAAGAGGTGTCCATTAACCTCGGGCATGGACACGGGGTAATCCGTTTCCGGTATTTCTTCTTCGTGCTCCATAAATTCGAATATACGTTCCGTGGAGGCCATGGCCGACTGCATAATATTGTACTTCTCAGAGATATCACGTATTGGTTTGAAGAACATCTGGATATAGCTAAGAAAGGCCACCAGAGATCCCAGGGTCAGTTGTTCCTCAATCACCTTCCCGCCTCCATACCAGATAAGCAGCGCAACAGCAAAAGAAGAGAACAGTTCCATGATCGGGGTAAAGATTGCAAATACTCGAATCTGTTTCATTCCCGCCAGGTAATTCTCATGACTAATTCGAGTGAAGGTGTCCAACTGGAATCTCTCTCTGACAAAGAGCTGGATAATGCGCATACCGGTGATCCGCTCCTGGAGAAAGGCATTAATTTTTGCAACGGTTGCTCGCAGTTCCCTAAAGGCTTCTCGGGCCATCGAGCTGAAGAGAAGGGTAAGTCCGAATATAAATGGAATAAGGATGAAGCATACCAGGGCAAGCCGCCAGTTAAGGTAGAGGAGCACCACAAGGATGCCTGTCAAGATGAAAAAGTCCTTGAATACGGATATCAAAACTGACTTGAGCATCTCGTTGAGGTTTTCAATGTCATTAGTGACGCGGGTTACCAGGCGCCCGACAGGGTGGCGGTCAAAGAATCGCACGGCCTGAGATTGCATTTTCTGGAAAAGCGTAAGACGGATGTCCTGCATGATATGCTGACCGATGAATTCCAGGAGGTAGTATTCTCCGTAACTGAGTCCGAAGGAGAGGCCGAGGAAAAGGAGAAATATGATGCCCACCCATGTTACCCCTCGTATGTCTCTCGCCCTTATCTTTAGGAGCTCCTCTTTTGGAAGGCTTTGTAGTAGCTCGTAAGGGACCAGAAAGGAGCCGTCTGACATAGCATGAATCACTTTGGTTTCTTCTCCTGGCACAGCTTTTTGCTGGAACTCGGAGTCTGTTTTCAAAAACCTTTCGGCCGTATGGATTCGGTGCTCCTTGTAGATATAAAGATCAATCGGATCGATTTTTCTTATGTTTGTGTGGGGAATGAAATACGAGGTGCCA
The DNA here is from genome assembly GCA_043818015.1 of Pseudomonadota bacterium. GTDB lineage: Bacteria > Desulfobacterota > UBA8473 > UBA8473 > UBA8473 > JBDRGH01. The sequence goes on along the minus strand of JBDRGH010000068.1, from coordinate 62 downwards.
TCACTGCTCTTCTCCAGGAGATGGCCGTATTTATTGAGAACATCCTTGACCATGGGATCTCT
>JBDRGH010000067.1:0-2544 GCA_043818015.1 Pseudomonadota bacterium | reverse complement strand
TAATAACTCATGGAGCCGGAGCTGAGATACTCCTCGACCTTCTTAGAAAGGTCCTTGCCGATACCGGGGATCTCCCTGAGATCACCCCTATCAGCTATGGTCGCCAGGTCTTCCGCAATGCTCTCCAGGTTCTGTGCCGCCCTTCTGTAGGCCCTTATTCTAAAGGGATTCTCTCCCTTGATCTCAAGAAGATCGGCGATGTTGTTAAATATTCTTGCGATCTCAAGGTTCTTCATCGATCCTCTTTTCCCACGGGGACAAACCTTCTACCTTTCCCCTCTCACGAGACACGTACTTAGTTCAGCCTGAAAACTTCCCTTTTCCGCTCTCTAAAACAGGTTTGCTCCCAGGGAGACTTTTTCACACCAAATATAGTTTTCCAGAGCTCTCGGAGTAAAAGGCTGCGGCAGGTACCGCAAACTGACATTCTTCACTTTAAGTATAGTAGCATTTTATACGTTATGAAGAAAGGGGTAAAATCCCTGGAGTTTCCCGAAGTTATAGTGAACTCCTTTGTCTCATGGCGAAATTTGCTCCCGCAGTGGGGTACCCATCGAGGGGGAGCAGGAAGGGGAAAGCCAGCCCGAAGAGGCTGGAAGGGGAAAGTATTCCCCACCTGCGAGCCCCGAAAGGGTCACTGCGGAAGCACTGAGCGGAGGGATAAAGGGGTTCACTTGAATAATCCCAGATTAGTAATGGAATCATGGTGTTCCGAAAATACTTCGCCAGAAACTCGGGAGACTCCTGGTAAAATCTGATTCGGGGATGAGGCAGATGTGAGGGAAAGGAAGAAAGGTTAAGACCCCTTAAACTCTTTGGCCGGCATACGCACCGTCAAGACAGGACACGTGGCCCTCCTCAAGACTCGGAGTGCGACACTTCCAAAAAGCACACGGCCCAAACCTGTACGCCCGTGGGTGCCCATGACAATAAGATCGATTTCTTTTTCCTTCGCGATGGTTATGATTTCCGAAAACGGTATTCCTCTGGTCATGATAGGGTAGCATTCGTTCACCATGCCAGCCTTCGATTTACAGATGTCATTGAGCTTTTGTTCGATCTTTTGCTCCATTTCTTCAGAAATTGTTCTTGCAGTATCAACACCTAAGAGTGGTTCTACATATGCCCACTGGGGACCCTCCTCTATTACGTGAACGACATATAATGAGGCTGAGAACTTCTCTGCCATCGAAAGAGCGTAATCAAAGACGAAGTCCGCCGTATCAGAAAAATCATGACAAAACAAGATACGATTTATCTCTACCATAATACCTTCCTCCTCAAAGTAGCGACTTTAAACGGACTACAAGTTTCCTGACTTTCTCGTAAACTCCTTTGTGTCTCGCCAAAATTTGCCGGAGCAGTACAGTACCCCTCGAGCGTGAGCAAGAGGAGGAAAGCCATCCCTTAACTTTAGCCTCTCTATGAAAAAGATAATACCTCCCCCGTCTACCTGCCGACAAAGGTGCCAAGAGCGGTCCTTCCGGCCTCTCTTCTTGTTAATTCTGGTTATTCTTCTTCGTACTTAAATGAGACTTTCAGTCGAACACGAAAACTCGTTATCTTCCCTTTTTCAATCGTTAGATCGTGTCGCGTGACCTCTGCGATTCTCAGGTCTCGTAATGTCTTTCCAGCCGTTTTGATTGCGCTTTTCGCAGCATCTTCCCAGGAAGTTTCGCTTGTTCCCACCAATTCAATAATGTTGTAGGTACTCCCGCCCATGACATCCTCCTTTTATTTGATTTTCAAACTCTACCCCATACGGGGCAGAGAAGACTTGGGTTGTGATAGAAACATTATTCTCGCTGAGCTGGACCCCATTGTCAAGACGAAAAGTTGTAGAACTTCAGTTAGGTTTTGAGGTCCGCAAGTTTACCCCTTAATGCCAGTTAGCTACACCCTCGGACCGGCCATAATGAGCGAACTCATGTGTCACGAGTCGCCTTCCTTTTGGATGCGGCACCTTCGCACTTTTAGGGATAACTACGATCCCTCCGTCACTCACAAAAAAGCGTTTCCTATCCTCTTCCAGGTCATATCCTATCTCTGTTCCCGGAGGCACCTTCACCTCTTTATCTATGATGGCCCGCTTAATTTTACAATATCTGTCTATTTCCACACCTTCCATCAAGATAGATTCTCTTACCTGGGCATAACTGTTGATCCGAACCTGGGGAGACAGGACACAGTTCTGTATCCTTCCACCACTGATAATACATCCCCCGGAAACTATCGAATCCAGGCACATACCCAATCTTCCGCCGGGATATTCCTGGGCGAAGACGGTCTTGGCCGGAGGATACTGACCCTGATAGGTGCGTATCGGCCAGTCCCCGTCATACAGGTTGAACTTGGGCTCTGGTGCAACGAGGTCCATATTGGCCTCGAAGTAGGCATCCACAGTCCCCACATCCTTCCAGTACTTAGGCTCTTTCTTACTCTCATCCCTGAAGTTATACGCAAAGACCCTAGCTCTGTTGATCATCTCCGGTATGATGTCCCTGCCGAAATCGTGACTGCTTCGTTTATGGGCATCCTCCTCCA
>JBDRGH010000066.1:0-2078 GCA_043818015.1 Pseudomonadota bacterium | reverse complement strand
ACCTTTAGGGCTTTTCCCTAATCTTTCTGCCACTTCCTTTATAACCGGATAGCTTTTTAGAAGTGAGATCACCGTTTCTATATCCACCTGATGGGCCCAGGCGACTGTCCTCGCATAAATGCCCTCTATAGGAATTCCCTTTTCAAATCTTATGCTACAAGAGGAAGAATAAAGGGCAGTAGGAGCCTTCATGACAGCAAAACTTGTACTAAGGACTCCCAGTACAATAGTAGCAAGTAAGACAGTTAATTTTCGTTTCTTAAGAATACGCCAGTATTCCATCAAGTCTATATCATATTGCGCCAAAGCCACACCTCATTGCTTATCACAAGTTTACACTTAACGGAGAAAATATGTTCTCTCCGCACCCGGATGTCCCTTGTCGAAATGCAGATAGCGACGGAGAAAATAGCGTGACTCAAAGTCTGCCGGGTAGAGGAGGAAATCGAGAAGGGGCTTCGCATTGTTAATCCATTCATTTATGTCTCCTATGACCATGCGCGGGACATAGACAAGGTCTCCATTCTGAAGAGCAACATTCTGGGAGACATCCGCCTGTCTTAGAAGAGCCTTCAAATCTGCCATCATGACGAGAGGCTTTGTCCCGGGTTCGCGGGCCCTCACAATTAGCGTATTCTCTTCCTTGGCCAGGGGCGTAAAGCTACCAGCCAGAGAAACGGCGCCCAGAAGATCCAGGGCATCTTTAAGGGGGTAAATACCCTGCACATTTACCTCCCCCATTACATAGACCCTTTCACCGAATTTGGGCAACTCAGGGACATCAATCACATCTCCGTCATCAACGACGACATTCAAACTATCATCACCTTTTTCTATGATATTGTAGAGGTTAATCACATAGGTTTTCCCCTGCCTTATCAGTTTTACGTTCTTTATATCAGCATCGACTGTATACCCCCCGGCAAGGGCGACCAGGTCCATTAAGGTAGTCTTTCCACGGAGGTAGATTTTCCCACTCCCAGCTTTGGCCGCAAGTTGACCTCCCCTGATTGACGCAAGTTCTCCCATAACCAAGGCGCTCTTGCTGTTGAATTCCTTTATCAGGATATCAACCCTAGGATTCTTGATGTAGCTGGATAATTTATCCGTCAGTAGCCGGTCCAATTCACTAGGGGTTAGCCCGGTCACGACGAGGTCATCTATAAACGAATAAGAGATCTTGCCTCTGTTGTTCACCCTGACAGCAGTCGTGCTAACCTCGCTTCCGACATGCGAACTGATTTCCAAGAGGTCCAGAGGGCCAATGCGATACTCGGGAATGGAGTCAATTTCTAGAAAGACTTTATTTGCCTTCATCTTGCTCATCGCCGCGAGTTCCTCTATTTTTGCCTTCTCCGGAATCTTCTTGACACGGACTCCAGCCGTAATGGGGCCAAGGTCCTTGACGGGGATCCCCTTCACCGCTGTCGAAGCGCATGACTGCACCAAGACTCCAGACGAAACAGCCAAAACCAAGAGAAAAGTTTTAAAGAAGAAGGTCCTAAAGATTACTTTCGGTTTAGCGTTCCCCTTCTCTTTCGTGTTATTCGATCTTACGTCAAAACTCAAAGTACCTTTCATGGCGATAGACCCCTGATCTATACAAAGGTTTACTGTTTAATGAAGTTGCTTTTCATGAAGTTGCTTTTCATCCAGTTCTTCTTCATCAATAGTGTCTACGATATGCAGCAGAGGATAGTTAGATAGATCGATTATCTTCTGTTTCTCCAATTCTTGGCCCAGCCCGTCATAGAGGAGCTCAATTGTAGGCCTCAGCAATTGGTTTCTATCAGTCGACCGTACGATCCCAATGGCTTTATTATTTAGTCTCACATAGGTGCTGACGGGATAGAGTGAGATCTGATCCAAGAATCCCTTGAGGACCTTGGGGGCAAATTTCTTTTTACCTGACTCTATAATTGATTTTACTGCTTCGGTCTGGGTATGCTCTTTTCGATAAGGCCTGCTCATAATCATCGCAATATAGGTATCTATAAGGCCTATTATTGATGCAAACTCTGAAATCTCCTCGCCTTTCAACCCTCTCGGATAACCTGATCCGTCCGATCTTTCCTGGA
>JBDRGH010000065.1:0-6916 GCA_043818015.1 Pseudomonadota bacterium | reverse complement strand
CCAAACCGTTATTGTTCTCGCCTTGACTTTAAAAAAATGCCGTCGAAGTGCATAACTTGGGTCTGGACTTGGTCGAAACCGTTTTCGAGAAGAGCCATCTGAAATTCAAATCGTTGGATTCAAGAACCTATTGTTACGCTGTTATCCATAGACTGTTCAGCGTTTTACACCTAACATGTGATATACGGAATCCGAAATACCCAATATTAAGGAATTCTATAATTGACAATATCAACGGATTCTATATATTAACAAGAAATACGGGTTTATCTTTTACAATCGTTCTCATACCGCATCTTGCAAATGACCCATACTGAGCCATGCGGAGATACATAATGCCCATAGATATCTATACTTATATCACCACGAACTTTTGGCTATGGCAAAATCATCATGGCACAGGGGAAAAAGAATGTCAATAGCTTTGGGCTAGGCTTAGAAGCTCTGTGATTGCCTCTGAGGTATCTGAGGCAACAGCAGATATGTTTTAAATAAGCCCGGCTTGGTGGTCAACGGTCCCGCTCATTTTTGGATCACTGAACACCATCAACCACGAGATGCAGGGGGATATCGTGAGCAAATCACACGATGACATGGCTGCTATCGGTGTCGATCTCGGAGGTACCAACCTTCGGGTAGGAATAGTTGACGAAGAGGGAAATATTCTCAAGAGGTTACAGGTACCAACCCTGGCCAAAGACGGAAAAGAAAAAGTAACTAAGCGCATGATAGGGTTACTAACGGAGGCTCTTGCGATCTCAAGCCAACTCTCAAGAAAGGTCCGAGGGATAGGTATAGGGGCCCCCGGATTTCTCGATATGGAGCGAGGAATAATCAGGGAATCCCCAAACTTGCCGGGTTGGAAAGACGTAGCATTGAAGGAGGAGATCGAAAAGGCAGCGGACTTCCCGCCTGTACTGCTCCAGAACGATGCTAATGTTTACACGTACGGAGAGTGGTGGAGAGGGGCCGGCAGGGGCTATGACAGTATTGTGGGTATTACCCTCGGTACAGGGGTAGGTGGAGGGTTAATATTAGATAAGAAGATATGGGTGGGAGAAGACGGTATGGCCGGAGAGATAGGCCATATGATAGTGGAACCCTTTGGACTCAAATGTCAGTGCGGTCGAGATGGCTGTTTGGAGAGCTACGCCTCGGCCACCGGGATCGTAAAGCGAACCATTATGGCCTCAAAGAGACAAAAAAACTCTTCTTTAGTAAATAGGACCAACGGGAATGTCAACTCTATCACTTCTAAGATGGTCTTTGAAGAAGCCATGTCAGGAGACAGGCTATCCCTGGACATACTGGAGGAGGCGGGAAGATACTTGGGCATAGCAATTGCGAGCCTCATAAACATCCTCAACGTTAGGAGGTTTGTTATTGGAGGGAGGGTGGCCAGTGCTGGAGATGTCATCTTAGAGCCTGCTAGGCGCGAGGTTCTGAAAAGAGCGATACATCTGCCGGTAAAAGAAGAACTCGTGGTGCAGGCCAGTCTTGGAGACGACGCAGGGATCATAGGGGCAGCCGGAATAGTTTTCGAAGGTGCAGACTGAGATGCAAGTTGAGGATAGAAGAGTAGGGATTTTTTTCTTTACATGAGAAGGCAAACTGTGTTATAAATATTAATTTTCCTTTTCATCTGACAGCCTGCATAAATGTAAATGCGTCAGCGTCAGCTACCAATCGACATTCAGTCCTCTAATTTTAGGACAACGCATGAAAAAGGAGGTGGTGGGATTCATGGTATGGATAATGTCATGCCCCTTTACGGGGAATGTGAATAGCTTTTTCTTTCGAAGAACTGACTCCCACCACAAACGTGAAAGGGGAGCGCATCCTGAAATTTGGAGGTAGTTTATGAGAAGGACGATTGCTGAGATCAATGAAAAGATAAAGAAAGGTAAAGCGGTTGTTGTCACCGCTGAAGAGATAATTGAGATAGCGAAAGAAAAGGGACTAAAGAAGGCGACGGAGGAAGTAGACGTAGTTACCACAGGAACGTTTGGTCCAATGTGCAGTTCCGGCGCATATCTTAACCTAGGCCATTCCAAGCCCAGGATCAAGATAGGTGGAGGCAAAGCCTATTTGAATAATGTGCCTGTTTATACCGGTTTTGCGGCGGTCGATATCTATCTCGGGGCTACAGCCATCCCGGATGATGACCCGAGAAACGCAGTGTTCCCTGGCGCTTTCAAATACGGTGGAGCACACGTAATAGAGGAATTGGCGGCAAGTAAGGATATTAAGCTTGTAGCTACGGCTTACGGTACCGACTGTTATCCCAGAAAGTCCGTTGAGACCACTATTAACCTTAAGAACATAAATGAAGCAGTCCTCTTTAACCCAAGAAATGCTTACCAGAATTATAACGTAGCCGTAAACCTCTCAGATAAGATGGCGTACACCTATATGGGGACATTACAGCCGAAACTGGGAAATGCTAACTACTGTAGCGCAGGTCAACTCAGCCCTCTCTTAAATGACCCGTACTACAAAACCATTGGCATTGGAACCAAGATATTCTTGGGGGGAGGAATAGGCTATATAGTGTGGAATGGTACTCAACACAACCCCTGTGTACCAAGAACCGAGAGTGGCGTTCCCCGGGTTCCGGCAGGCACCATTGCTGTTATAGGTGATCTCAAGCAAATGAGTTCGACCTGGCTTAGGGGGACTACTTTCTCTGGCTACGGCGTCACGTTGACTGTGGGACTTGGGATACCAATTCCGATCCTCAGCGAAGAAATACTCAAGTACACCACTGTCAAGGATGAGGACATATTTGCACAGGTTGTCGACTATAGTGACGCATATCCTCAGAGGAAACCAGACACTCTCGGGGAAGTTACTTATGCCCAGTTAAAGACCGGTAAAATAACTGTTACGGGAAAAGAGGTAAAGACTGCCGGTCTGTCCAGTTATGCAAAGGCTCGAGAGATAGCCAAGATACTGAAAGACTGGATAAAAAGGGGGGATTTCCTGTTGAGTGAATCCGTGGCGGCGTTACCATCTGTTGAATCCGGAATCACGTTCAAGCCTATGCCATCCAAAACAGCAAGACAGGAACCGGTTCAAGAAGAGAGATGAGATGGTGAAGGATAAATTGGAGGTGAACGATGCCAAAGAAGAGAATAGTCCTGACCTTTCCACGCAGGCTAGTCGATCAACCGATTACATATCACCTGATTAAGGACTACGATTTAATGGTAAACATATTGAGAGCAAATGTTACTCCTGAAGAAGAAGGTAGGTTAGTTCTAGAAGTTAGTGGAAAGAAGAAAGATATGCAATCCGGTATAGACTACTTAAACGAAATTGGGGTAGACATTCAACCCTTGACCGAGGATGTAAGGTGGTACAAAGACCGCTGTACCGAGTGCACTGCATGCATATCCATATGTCCCTCAGGGGCCTTCGTTGTGAATAGAGATACTATGTCAGTAACTTTCAAAAAAGACAAATGCATAGCCTGTGAATTGTGTATTCCTATATGCCCGTATCATGCTATTGAAGTCCATTTCTGAGACTTCAATTGAGGAATCCAAACTGATGGGCGAGGAAGGCATTGAGTAAAGAGGGGTAAGACGGCACACCATCATGAGTTAGTCTTAAGAGAAGCTGGTATCTCTTAGCAGGTTTGGAGATGAGGACTGAAGAAACGACAAGAGCTCAGCAGGCGGCCATACCCCAAACCATTTGATTATGACGTTGGAGGTGATTGGAGATGGGTGAGCAAAAGAAAAAGATATTTGCACCTGTGGGAGAAAAAGAGGTAACCAGGGCGATTGTGGACAGCTTCTCAAGGCAATTCTCTGAATATGTAGAGAGCGATTGCTTGATTGTCGGTGCCGGCCCCAGTGGTCTGATGGCGGGCAAAAAGCTAGCCGAAAAGGGGGTTAAGACCCTTATCGTGGAGCGGAACAACTACCTCGGTGGGGGGTTTTGGATCGGTGGCTATCTGATGAATAAGGTCACGGTACGAGAACCTGCGCAAGAGGTTCTATCTGAACTTGGCGTACCCTACGAGAAAGTTTTGGAGGGATTATATATAGCAGATGGCCCCCACGCCTGTTCCAAGCTTATTGCCGCTGCATGTGACGCCGGGGTGAAATTTGCCAATATGACGATCTTCGATGATGTCGTTCTCCGCGAAGGCAATAGAGTAGCCGGAGCTGTGATAAATTGGACCCCTATCGCTGCCCTACCGAGAGAAATTACGTGTGTGGATCCCGTAGCGATGGAAGCAAAGATCGTTATGGACGGCACAGGGCATGACGCCTATGTAGTCAAGAAGCTAGAGCAGAGAGGTTTAGTTAAGACGGTAGGCTTTGGAGCTATGTGGGTCGAAAGATCAGAAGACCTCGTGGTAGAACACACTGGCGAGGTCCATCCGGGATTGGTAGTCATTGGGATGGCTGTAGCCACAACATACGGACTGCCGAGGATGGGACCTACGTTCGGCGCAATGTTGCTCTCCGGGGAAAAGGGGGCCCAGGTAGTACTGGAAAAGTTGAATAAGGGGTAGGGGTGCACGTATACCTGTACGATGGGGCAATAGCAACGTCCTTAGATCTTGCTGAAATTGGCGGGTATGCGAGGAGCTTGCTCCGAGATGCGAGAGTCGAGGTAAGAGAAGACTTCACGACCTATTGTTTATCGAGATTTCCCCCTCAGGAAAAGGAAGCCCTGGCGAGCTCCCTGGCACTAAGACTGGCGAGAACCAAGGTCCGTGATTTAACCAGTCGAAGGATGGATTTTGAGCCTTTGCCTGGTGAGATTGAGTATGAAAGAAAGAGGCTTCTCAACCCGAGTCAAAAATCCTTTGGGATCCTCTACGATGGCCTCGAGTTGCAAAAGATATACCTCGATCTCACCCCGGTAGATGAGCAAAAATACACGTGCCTCCATATCATATTTACCAACCAGCTCTTCGGAACGTGGGACTATGGTGATCACCGCTACCATGCCAGGGTCAGCATTTGCAGCTTCCCCTCTATCCTTTCTTCCACGGGCATCGTGGAGGCACCGGCTAAACCCAGAGAATTCTATCTAAGAAAACAGATGGGAGTTGATTATATTACCCTTAAGCGAGAATTTAGTCGAAGGTTTATCGACTATGATGATCCTCGGCTCACAGAGGTTATGAAAGGCTACGTTATGCAGGCAGTGTTCTTCCATCTCAGGGGAGAACCTTTCTGTGAGGATCCAAATTGTCGGCTGTTTAACGCCCATTGGCAGGAAGAGGTCATCCGTGCCCAAATCGAAAGTGAGTATGAGTTTTGTGAGAAACATACCAGGATTCTAGAACAGATTTAGGAGGTTCATCTTGACCAAGGCCATCGCCTTACTCTCGGGCGGATTGGATAGTACGCTGGCAGTGAAACTCATTCTAGAACAAGGCATAGAGGTCGAGGCAGTCAACTTTGTATCGGCTTTCTGTACCTGTACCTCCTCCAACAGTAGATGCCTGGAAGGAAAATCGGCAGCCGATAAACTTGGGATTAAACTCAGAGTCTTCAACATCTCAAGAGAGCTTGTAGAGTTAGTGAGACATCCCAAATACGGCTACGGCAGAAATATGAATCCGTGTCTCGACTGTCGTATATTCACATTCAAGAAGGCGGGAGAGTACATGAAGGAAGGCGGAGCCTCTTTCTTGATAACGGGCGAGGTATTGGGAGAAAGACCCATGTCCCAGAGGAGAGATGCTATGAGGATTATCGAAAGGGATTCAGGCTTGGATGGCTTAATCCTCAGACCTCTTTCCGCTAAGTTACTATCACCGACTACCCCTGAAAAGGAGGGCCTGGTTGATAGGGAGAGACTACTGGCTATCCAAGGACGATCGAGAAAGCCACAGATCGCCCTCGCTGAGAAATTGGGAATAAATGATTATCCGTGTCCTGCCGGCGGCTGTTTACTCACCGACCCTGGCTTTGCAAAAAGGATGCGGGATTTAATGAACCACATCCCGAACTTTACACTAAACGACGTCCATCTATTGAAGATAGGAAGACATTTCCGCTTATCTCCCAGGGCCAAAATTATTGTCGGCAGGAACGAAAAAGAGAACAAAAAGCTCGCGACTTTCGCCCTTGAAGGTGATCTCATTTACAAGGTTTTGGATTTTCCCGGACCAGTGACCGTTGTGAGAGGAGAATTGGAAGACCCGCTGAGTGAGATACCTGCACGTATTACAGCAACATACAGCAAGGCAAAGAACGAAAAAGAGGTAAACGTAACTTGTAAAGAATGCGCCTCTGGCAGCACGCGGGTCTTACGAATATCGCCTTTGGAAAGAAACCGATTGGAAGAACTGATGATTTAGCCTCTCAGGTGACAGGCAGTGAAATGTCCGGGGGCTATCTCCTTGAAAGCCGGATACTCTTTATCACAGATCTCGATTCTATATCTGCATCTCGTGTGAAAGTGGCAGCCAGGAGGTGGGGTTATCGGACTCGGAGGATCACCTTCCAAGATAATCCTCTCCTTCTTCAGCGTAGGATCGGGAACAGGCACAGCAGACAACAGTGCTTCTGTGTAAGGGTGCTCAGGATTATTATAGAGTTCGCTGCTGTCCGATAGCTCCACTATCCTTCCCAAATACATAACTGCCACTCTATCACTCACATATTCAACGACGCTCAGGTCATGAGCGATGAACAAGTAAGTCAGGTCAAATTCTTCTTGAAGCTCCTGCAAGAGATTGATTACCTGAGCTTGAATGGAAACGTCCAGAGCAGAGACTGGCTCGTCAGCTATTATCAGCTTTGGATTTAAACTAAGGGCCCTCGCTATACCAATCCGCTGCCTTTGCCCCCCGCTGAATTCATGCGGGTACCTACCCACATATTCGGGTCGCAGTCCCACGACGTCGACGAGCTCCCGAACCCTTTTCTTTCTCTCCTTCCTG
>JBDRGH010000064.1:0-3835 GCA_043818015.1 Pseudomonadota bacterium | reverse complement strand
GCGAGGTCTGCGCTGATCTCCCCGACAGTAACCCCGAACTCGTTGGCCTCCTTGAGAGAGGCAAATAGCTCAGCGGATGCCAGAAGGACCTTGGTAGGGATACAGCCATGGTTGAGGCACGTACCTCCGATCGCATCCTTTTCTACAACGGTAACCTCGGCACCTAGCTGTGAAGCCCGTATGGCGGCCACATAACCGCCAGGGCCGGAACCGATAATAACGATCTTTTCTCTGGTCAAAGACTCCCCCCCTGTGCCTTTACTTGCTAAAAAACCCATAACAGATAACAATAGACCGTGTCAAGACATTTGACAAACCTATGGACAGGGCCTGAGTTTTCAGGAGTTCCCTGACTTTCTAGTGAACTCCTTTGTCTCTTGGCGAAATTTGCTGGAGCAGTGGGGTACCCAGCGGGGGTGAGCCCCGAAAGGGTCACTGCGGAAGCACTGAGCGAAGGGATAAAGGAGTTCACTTAAGAAACACGAGAGTATCAATGAAGTCATAGGAGTCGGGAAATACTTCCTGAAAAAAGTCAGGAAACTCCTGCTGAGTTTTCGCTTGACCTTTTCTGCCAATCATAGTAACCTTCTGAGCTTCCAACAAGAACTCACCAGGCTGTTGCCCATACTACTCTTATACTGGCATTTCGGTCTGGGTGTTTCGCCCTGACGAGATCGGTCAACTGCTGGCAGATACCCTGAACTTAACCTCTGATCCCGGGAGAATCAGATGACAAACTCTCAAGACAATTCTTCAAAATCAAGTAAGAAGCCTATTATAGCCGTTTCTGGAAAAGGTGGTACCGGAAAGACCGTGATGACCACAATCATCATAAAACACCTGAAGAAGAAAGACCTTAAGATTCTGGCCATCGACGCCGATCCGGCGACAAGCCTGCCCCCTGCATTGGGTGTCACGATAAAAAAGACCATAGGGGATATTAGAGAAGCCCTGGTCCAGGGGCCTGGAAGGGTACCGACGCCTGACGTACCCGTGGATTTGATGCTAGAGTACCAGATAAGGGAGATACTCGCAGAGATACCAAAAATCTCGATCTTAGCCATTGGTCGTCCTGAGGGGCCAGGATGTTACTGTCTCGTCAATGACATCCTGAGGCATTCCATAGAGAAATTCTCAGGCTATTATGACGTTACAATAATCGATTGTGAAGCCGGTCTGGAACATTTAAGCAGGAGAACAACGAGAAGCGTTGACATCATGATCATAGTAACGGATGCCACTCAAAGGGGTATGAATACGGCAAAGTTAATTAAGGAATTAGCAAAGAGTCTGGAGATTAGTTTTGACAAGATCTGTGTAATACTAAATCGGGCTTCGGAAGAACAGGCAAAGGTTTTCAGCGAGAGTGCCTTAAAATACGGAATAGAGCTTGCCGGCGTAGTCCCAGAGGATAAAAATATTACTGAGTACGACCTAGCGGGAAAACCACTGATCGATTTACCTGATGACTCCCCGGCTGTCGTCGCGGTCGGGAAGATCCTTAGTAAACTAGAAATCTTCGTCTAATACCCGGGATCTGACGGCCCCTTTGATCCAATTCTGGGATGCCTGGAGAGATTTTTCGGGATCTGTAAAATTCTCCCATATTTCGTCGTCCCCGGGCCTCCCCAGCAACGGAGTTACGGTCCCTTGAGCCACATTGACCACCCATATCATCATCTCAGCACTTTCCCTTACCGTATCGATATGTTCCCTGATGAAGTTTACAAAAGGGGCAGGACTATTCTCTGAAGGGACTATCACTGCGGATTCAACTGCTATACCTTTTAACACCTCCAGACCTTCAGATACAAAAACACTCGACGGGAATATAAAGAGCTGTAATTCTCGGCCATCTTTAACTGCCTTAAAACTCTTGTAAACACCCGTTACCTGCGACGGGACATCCGATACCTCATAGCCGGATTTATCCATCAGGCCCCTTATCGTGTCTTCCACTATCTGGGAGACTTTAGGCAGCCTCAAGTTAACCAGGCGTTTGAATGCCTTCTCTAGTTCATCCGGCATGTACTTGTGGGTGGGTGGGCAGTAAAATACCTCTCCCAAATAGTTGAGCCTTACGTGCATGTCTGGAGAGAAGACAGAGAGGCGAACCTTTCCGGTTATACCGTCAAAAATCATCTGGGTTACATCGCCCTGCAGCAATTCTTCTAACCTCTTCCTTTCATCCTCGGCTAGACTATCCACTTCATGGCCTATCTTCCACATTAACTCCTCACTGGATACTGCCTTGTACTCCATTAGGTAGCTCGATATCTTCCCCAAAACCCTTGGCAATAGATTCTCCATCCTACTAATCCTCCATCAGAACTTAGAGCCGCATTTGCACCTCTAGTCTTGTTTGCTAATTGTCCTCAGCCGTCGGTCGGTTTATTCCTAAAGCTCGTGCCGGCTTTGCAATTATTCCATGAGATTCCCCTCGTTATCAAAAAACCGGAGAACGAAGAACGGCAGCTGACCTATAAACTAGCACCTTTCCCTGACCGAGTAAAGTCTTTTTTGTAGGCTCCCCGGGAACCAACAAGCTCTTGAATCTTCAGTAACTTGGTCTTATATTAAAAGTGTCACTGATTTTGTACCGAGTTTTGAAAATATAAGAAATCTATAAATCTTGTTGACAACACCGCCTTATTTAATTATTTATAATTGATGGCTTCGTAAAAAGTCCATCTGCTGCGTTGCGCTGCACCCTTCGTCGTTGCGGGGTACCCCTAAGTATGCCTCACTCCTCAGGCTTTGCGCGCCTTGCATCTGGAGCTTTTTACTTTGCCACCCCAATTTCGACTTTTCACGAGTCTATTATAATTTTGTGGGCTTTTTTTGCCCGTTCACTAAGCGATTGACGCGGGAGCAAGTATGATTGTCCTGAACACAAAGACCGAGACGGATGAAAAGATAGAGATTGCGCTGAGGTTGTACGTAGATGAAATCTCGTTGGTCTTGAATAAGTCGGTGTGTATCAAATGCGATGTATGCAAGACGGTCTGTCCCAAAGAGGCTATTTCGGTGATACGGGATGACAAAGAGGTTAGAATCGATATCGATGAAGAGAAATGCGTCCTGTGCGAGGTCTGCAGTCACTTCTGTCCGGTATCGGCGATTACCTTAACATACAATAACGTACCGAAAAAGATTCTCCTGGACAATCAGGGAGTCCTGCCGTTCCCGAAGAGGATAACGATAGATACCAGTCGGTGCCCGAGCCACTGTTCAAAGAACCCAGAAGGAGAGCACCGATGGTGCAGGAGAAATGAAGAGTTAATCGAGAATACCTATGAAGATTGCCCCAAATTCTGTTTTTCATGCGTCCAAAATTGCCCCAGAGAGCTGTTAACGATTGAAGATGAAACGGTGGAACCCGATGAGGCCAGGTGCCTTGGCTGCCCCCACTGCCAGGATAGCTGTGAGTTTGGGTCTATAACCACAACCCCTCTATTTTCCGGAGAGATAAGTATTGATAGCGAACGGTGCCCAGAAGAATGTACCAAGTGCATAGATCAGTGCCCAACGGAAGCAATCAGTAGAGAAGGAAAAGAAGTTACTGTCGATGACCGGTATTGCTCATTCTGTGGTGCTTGCCTGAATATATGCGACAAAGAAGCAATCCGTCTGAAAAGAAGCGAGGTAAAGGCGGAGGATGGTGAGTTTTCGGCCGCCTGGTCAAACGCCGTCGAGAAACTGACAGATTGAGATTTTCTCCCGTCTCCGTTCACCCTGGGGGAAATTAATGAACTGTCCTCCTCTTTCGGTTCCGGGATATCAACCTTCTCCATCACGAATGCTTCCGAGGTTCTCCTAGAAAAGCTATCAATTC
>JBDRGH010000063.1:0-6378 GCA_043818015.1 Pseudomonadota bacterium | reverse complement strand
ACGTGATTGGCGATGATATTGCGCTGAATCTGGTTGGTCCCTTCGTAGATTTGGGTAATTTTGGCGTCGCGCATGTATTTCTCGACCGGATAATCCTTCATATAGCCGTAACCGCCAAGTATCTGGACGGCGTCTGTGGTTACCTTCATTGCCATGTCCGAAGCAAAACACTTTGACATGGCAGCAAAGGTGGCGAGCTCCTTGCCCGTTCTTCCATGACCTATAGATTCACTTGTTGTGTAAATCATCCTCTTTGCAACTTCAATATTCATTGCCATGTCGGCGATCATGAACTGGATTCCCTGAAACTCGGAGATGGCTTTCCCAAACTGGGTCCTTTGTTTAGCATATCTTGCCGCTTCCTCGAAGGCTCCCCTGGCTATCCCTAATGCCATGGAAGCAACGAGGAGTCGGCTCTTCGCAAACTCTGTCATGACAATTTTAAACCCGTTCCCTTCAGGACCGAGGAGGTTCTCTGCGGAAACCTCGGCACTCTCAAAGATGAGCTCGGCTGTCGAAGATCCCACAACAGCCATTTTTTCCTCTTCTTTGCCGAAGCTGAGACCGGGGGTATCTCTGTCAACGATAAATGCGCTGATGCCTTTGTCCCGGAGTCCGGGCGCTGTAGTAGCAAAGACTAAAAAGACATGGGCGCAACCAGCGTTCGTAATAAAGATCTTACTTCCGTTTATCAGGTACTTATCACCTGACCGGACGGCTCTCGTCGTAATTGAGGCGGCATCAGAACCCGCGTTAGGCTCGGTGAGGGCCACCCCAAAATACGCCCCGTCTTCCGCAACTTTTCGGTAATACTTCTCTTTCTGCTGTTTTGAACCCCAATCGACAATAAAGTAAAGCCCCGTTGTATGAGTTGCAAAGCTGACGCCAACGGATCCATCTACGCTGGACAATTCCTCGACGGTCAGACAGCACGTCGTTAGATCACCATCAACTCCACCTAATTTGATTGGTAGACAAAGCTTTAAGAGACCGTTCTTTTCGAGAATCTTAATCAGATCCGGATTGAAACTATGGTTCCGCTCCGCCTCTATGGCGACTGTTCTTATTCTCTCCTTTGCTAGCCTAGCCACCATATCCCGAACCATTATCTGCTCGTCACTAAATTGAATCATCGTACCTCCAAAACTCAACGATTTAACCCAGCGATTTACCTCATTGTCTCAATCTGGGTCGCTCGCCGAGGGCTAAAGCGACCATCTTTTTTTCGCTACCCCTTATGACTGTCAGCTCAATCTCTTTTCCGGGTTTCAACCCCTTTAAATATTTCATCAGATCATCCGTTGTCCTAACTTCCACTCCATCGATCGCCGTTATTACGTCCCCCCCAATGATGAGTATGGAATTGCCGATTTGGACCCTCTGGGAACCGCCTCTCAGTCCGGCCTTGTCCGCTGGCCCTCCAGCTACAACCTCAACGATCATAGCCCCTCGATTTACTTTTAGCCCCAGTATTTTTGCGAATTGCGGGACCAAAATCTGGAGAGTGACCCCCATCCAGGGGTGAGCCACATATCCCTTGGTGATAAGCTCTGGTATGATTAACTTAGCCGTATGTACAGGTATGGCAAACCCAATACCAATACTTGCCCCCGTTGGGCTGAAAATGGCGGAATTAATCCCGATAATCTCTCCCTTAGAATTGAGCAGCGGCCCACCGGAATTGCCAGGATTTATAGCCGCATCCGTCTGAATCACGTCCTCGATAACCAACCCAGTCTGCGTTCTCAACGTACGGCCCAGTGAGCTTATAATTCCGGTAGTTAGAGTTCTATCAAGACCAAAAGGATTCCCGATAGCCAAGACCTTTTGGCCAACTTTCAAATCCTTTGAATCCCCCATGGGGATTACCTTTAGCACGTCCCTAGGCGCATCTATCTTAATAATAGCTAAGTCACTATCAGGATCCGCCCCGACTAACGTCGCCTGCCATTTACTTCCATCGTCCATCGTGACTTCTAACCTTTTGGCATTGCTAACCACATGATAGTTGGTCAATATATGTCCGTTCTTGTCGATAATAGAACCAGACCCCGTGCCTTCTTTGGGGATAGGGTTTAGGAAGAAATCTCTCGTGATAGCTATGCTCGTTATGTTTACAACCCCGGGACCATACCTACTGTAGATAGAGATATTGTTTTCTTCGTCTTCGGTAACAGCATAAGCTGTGTGCATGGGGCTGAGGTGATGGCCCTTGTACTCAACCCCCAAAGAAGAGAGTCCGGGAGACAGTGCGAATAGCAGAAGCAAGGTGTTAAACAAGGCTAAGAATTTCTTATACATTTGATACCTCCTCATCTTTTAGTGACTTTTTGCGTTTCCAGAAAAGAATAAATAGAAGACGACGTTGTGGATTCTTTTATGTTTTCTATCACAATAAGACACCAGTGGCAAGGATAAACACCCGGAGAGGTTGGTCACAAGCATTCTATTGACACTCACTCACAAATCTATTATAAGTGTCTTTGCTGCACGCGGGCGTTCTCTCCCAACATTCGATTAATAGGCATTAGTATCGGTGCACACTGGTCAGTTCACACCGAAAATTTCTTTTCCGCCGCCAAGCTCTGTTTTATTGACCGATACAGGACTTGTTCTCGGCATTTCAGGAACTCTCTGCCTACCGCACTACGGCGGATCAAATACGCCGAAGTCGGACTCATTGTCCCTCGGGTGGAGTGAGTACCGCAGAAGCCCGCTGATGCTCACTCCAGAAGATATTTTCCAATTTTCAGCGATTAGGCGGTAAGGATGGCGGTTAGACAAAATCTCATGATACATAAGCCGTTGATTGGGCTTCTGATTTCCTACCTGGCAGGACTTTTAGTCGGTGACTACCTTTATCTTCCTGCCAAGCTCACGTTAATACTAATAGCGGTCCTTCTATGCACCTTTTTAGTTGCGGCCCTGCTAGACCGGAAGGCTTTAGGCACCCTCCTTTTTCCTATGATCTTTCTTCTCATCGGGGTTCTCTTGATGAATCGATACACTCATCCCCGCCTTTCCCATAATCACATATCAAACCTTTTGAAAGATGAGTATCTCAATGTCCAAGGAACTCTTTATAAGCCTCCCATACTATTAGAAGACAGGTCGAGACTCTACGTAAGAGCAGAAAGGGTTTACCTTAAGAATGGTCATATTCGGGTTACCGGGAACATTTTACTTACCGTTGGAGACAATGGAACTGAATTAGAGTATGGGGATAGAATAAGATTTGTCAGTAAGCTGCGCCACCCGAGAAGCTTTCACAATCCAGGGGGATTCGACTATTCGAAGTATCTGGCCCTCGAGGAAATATTCGTTATTGGGCATCTCAAAAGCAGTCGAGACGTCATAAGGATTGGTGAAGGAGACAGTAACTACTCTTGGAGGATGATCGAGCGGGCCAGAGGAAAGATAAGGAATTTTATCGATGAGAAACCTGAACTACGGGGTAGAGATATTATCAAGGCCTTACTCCTCGGTGAACAAGGAGAGATTTCAGAGAAGACAAGGGACGACTTCGTTTCTGCTGGAGTAGCCCATATCCTTGCCATATCAGGCCTGCACCTGGGTTTTATTGCCCTGGTTGTTTTCGTTTCTATCAGGGGGGTACTAAGGCTTTCGGAAAGGCTGATGTTGGCCCTCGATATCAATAAGGTTGCAGCCATTTTTACTGTATTTCCTGTTCTCTTTTATGCATTTATAGCCGGGTTTGGTGTTTCGACCGTTCGGGCTACAATCATGATCGTAACCTTTCTAACAACAATTGTAATCGATAGACGGAGAGAGTTGTACAGTACGTTGGCGCTGGCAGCCTTTATCATTACGGTGGTTTCGCCAACGTCCATCTTCGATGTATCCTTTCAATTGTCCTTTATCTCAGTCTTGTCGATCCTCTACCTGACCCCCAGATTTTTAGACTACCTGTCCTTGATAAAGGGGCAACCTGCTCACGCTAGCCCTTCTGCGGCCAAGAAGATCGGCAAATATACCGGCTTTCTTCTTCTTGTATCCGTAGCTGCTATCCTGGGAACGGGACCAATAGTAGCCTATCATTTTAATAGGGTTACTCTGTTTGGTTTTATTTCAAACATAGTAATTGTCCCCATAATTGGTTTTCTCATTATACCCCTTTGCTTGTTGGTTGCTCTGACGATCTTTATTTCACCATCTCTAGCGTCTGTTTTTCTTTACCTAGGGTCTGCCATTATTGGCCTTGTCGTTGATATGGTAGGGTTATTTAGTGGTCTCCCCGGTGTCTCTTTCTGGGTAAGTACTCCCACTGTGCTGGAAATAATCCTCTCCTATCTGTTTCTTGCCTTTATCTTTAATATAAAGAGAGTCAAGGGGGCAGGATATGTTACATTAGTCTTACTGCTATTAATCGTAGGAGACTATTCCTATTGGTACTACACCAAAAATTTCAACCGCGATCTCCGCGTAACGTTTCTCAGCGTTGGTCAGGGAGATTCTGCCTTGATCGAATTCCCAAGAGGCAAAAGAATGATTATAGATGGTGGAGGGTTTTACAACGACAGCTATGACACAGGCAGGAATGTTATTGCTCCTTTCTTGTGGAAGGAGAAGATCGCAAGGGTTGATTATCTCCTTCTAAGTCATCCCCACCCGGATCATCTGAATGGTCTTCGTTTTATCGCCAAGAACTTTAGAGTCAAGGAAGTCTGGACCAATGAGCAGAGTGCAGAATTGGAACCTTATTTTGAGCTTATTGAGATAATAGAGGATAAAGGAATTATGAGGCTGCCCATGAATATTCAAACGCCACCCAGACATATCAACGGAGTCACGGTGGAGATATACAACCCCCCAGTCTCATTGTTTCGAGGGAAGGGGAGTGACACCAATTCTTCGATAAATAATAATTCACTGGTAGTTAAACTGACCTTTAAGAGGATGAGTTTTCTCTTTACAGGGGATGTAGAGGAGGAGGCAGAGAGGGAACTCATCCAAGTAGGAAGCAGATTGCATAGTACCGTAATAAAAGTCCCCCATCATGGAAGTGTGAGGTCGAACACAGAGGCGTTTGTGGCTGCGGTTAAACCCTCGTATGCCGTCTTCAGCGTTGGATATAAAAACAGATTCGGTTTTCCGAAGAAGAAAATTATCGAAAGATATAAGAATTTGGGTAGCAGGATCTACCGAACAGATAGAGATGGAGCAATTACGATGATAACAGACGGGAAATTGCTGACGGTAAGGACGTTTTGGGAAACTGCCGGAAAGTCTATGTGAAGGTAGGGAATGGAGAATCTTTTTCTATGCGAGGGCAGGCGGGTTCCCTCGCTATTGAAAGGAGTCTTACAGAAGTGAAAAGAATAAAGCTTCTGTAAGAGTCACCACCCCGCCTTTTTTTGTGGTGACGAACCTTGTTTAAACCTAGCTGTATTTTATAATTTTTTCTTCTTTATACTAAGGTGTGTAAAGTGCCCCTCTCTATCTTAATTAACTTGTTACTACTCTAACAGAAAGCTTAATTAACAACTTTATCTCTTTCAGCTCCAAGGGGGATAATCAACTATAACATTCGTAATCGAACCCAATTCGAATACTATGAGAGGGGCACCTGATTATTCACCTATAAAATAAACATGAGCTAGCTATATCAAAAAGATAAGCAATTTACGTGCCAGCATTTTCCGCTTATGGTGAAATCATAGGATGACCTTTTCAGTTGGTCTTTTAGAGGGTTTAGTAATATATAACTATGGAATAAAACATCACCTTACCATTTTTATAATTGAGACAATTTTGTCATAGATAGGTACTGTATTTAGATTAGCCATTGCAGGTAAAGGGGCAGGCTTATATGGGGCAGGTTAGTATAATTGGGGCATTTTGTCCACACTTGGATTGAAAAAACAGAGACATAATTTCAGTCTTTAATACTCCATACTGTACTTCTTTAATTTTCTATAGAGTGTTCTTCGATCGATCCCTAGTATCCTGGCTGTATTTATTTTATGTCCTTTTGTCTTCTTTAATATTTTGGTGATGTAATCCCTCTCAAGCTCCTCAATGGTAGCATTTTCAGGCAAAGTTTCTTTCAATGCAGACATCATTCGACTATTTCTAATATTTACTGGGAGATCCTCTGGTAATATCTCCTCATAACGACCAAGGGCTATGGCTCGCTCAATGACATTCTCCAGTTCTCTCACGTTTCCTGGCCAGTTATGGTTCAAAAGGAGATTCATTGCCTCTTTGGAGATAGACTTGATCTTTTCATTCTCCCCTTTAGTATATTTCTTCAGGAAATAATTTGCTAACAGAGATATGTCATCTTGACGTTCTTTGAGCTCAGGCAAATTTATGGTAATAACATTTAAACGGTAATAAAGGTCATCTCTAAATTCG
>JBDRGH010000062.1:0-2105 GCA_043818015.1 Pseudomonadota bacterium | reverse complement strand
GGCCGACCTGGACAAGACGGGCGAACTCCCTCGCCCATCCGCCGTTCTCCGTATAGAGGTTTGCCGTGTGGCCATAAGGGCTCCGGTTGATCACCTCGACTCCCTCGGCAAGATCGCTCACTTTTTTAAGGCAACGGACCGGTCCGAATACCTCCTCCTGAAAGATACGCATCTCAGGCTCGGCTTCGAGAACCGTTGGCCCGATGAAGTGACCTTTCGGGTACTTTTCAACCTTTGGATTTCTTCCGTCGAGAATCAGTTTTGCACCATCCCGGATAGCCTGATCAACCTCTCTTAACATTCCGTTCAATGCTTCTCTCGAAACGACCGGCCCCAGGGTCACACCCTTTTCCATGCCGTAGCCCAGCGCCAGCTTTTTAGAAAGCTCAACAAACTTTTCTCTGACCTGATCGTAAACCCTCTCCACAGCCAGAACATTCGATACAGCAAAGCACCGCTCCCCTACATGACCAAAACAAGAGTCGACCACATTCTGCATCACTTCGTCGATGACCGCATCCTCGGCAATCAGGACATGGTTCTTGGCCCCTCCCTGACACTGAGCCCTCTTGCCATGGTTGATGGCTGTTTTATAGACATGCTCTCCCACCTTTGAAGAACCTACAAAGGTGACGCCCACTGTCCCGGGATGAGTAATCAGGGCGTCGCCCACACCGCTTCCTGAACCATGTAGAAGATTAATCACCCCTTTGGGGAAACGACATTCATCAGCAATCTCAATAATTCTCGTGATGGTCATCGGACAGAGACGGCTCGACTTGATGATCGCTGTGTCGCCGGCGGCGACGGCCCATACAAAGTAGAGTGCAATCATGGCAGGAAAATTGAACGGGGGAAGAAAGACAAATGCCCCGAGTGGCTCACGGATATACATCGTATCCACACCCGTCCCCACATCCTCCGCATGGCTTCCTTTCAGGAGTTCAGGCCCGGCACAGGCGTGCTCAATATATTCCATTGCCCGGGTGAGCTCCCCCATGGCATCGGCCAGGGTCTTTCCGTTTTCGTTGACGATCAATTCAGCCAGTTCGGCATGATGTTTCTGCAACTTTTCATGAAAATCGAACATAAACTTTGCCCGCCGTGGAGGAGGGGTTATCCTCCAGTTCCAGAATGCGTCCTGTGCGGCCTTGACCGTCCGGTCGATCTCTTCTCCGGTTGTCTCAGGACAGAGGACAATCACCTCATCCGTGGCCGGATTTCGCACCTCCAGCCATTTGCCTGTTTTCGACTCCACCCACCATTTCCCCCACTGTAGCATATGCCTTACTGGCCTCAATCAGTGGCCTAATCACGTTCTTCTTCTCCCTAGCCACCTTATAGAGCTTAGTCAAGCAAGCCTTCACCTTCTCCGTGTCCCGTGTTGTCCTAAGTTTCCTTACTTCATCAATGGCTTTAAACCTCTCTCCCGTAGTTTTTACCTTATAAGCATCCTCAATGACAGCTTTACTCAGAGGCCCATCAGGCCCTTGATAAGCATTTACACCGACTACTATATCTTTGCCCATGGCCCTATCGCTCTCCTTCTTGAGGGCTGCTTTATCTACTTCCTGCTTTAGCCAACCCGACTCCAGGCATTTCCACATGCCACCTCGCTTATCTATCTCATGTAAGAGCTGGTTGACTCGCCTTTCAATCTCACTAGTGAGCCACTCCACATAGTAGGAGCCGCCCAAGGGGTCCGCTACCAGCGGAACTCGAGCTTCGTGAGTTATGATATGAGAGGTGTCCAGTTCCACAATTCGATTCTCCTCTGAAGGAAGGCCGTAGTATTCTGCAAATCCTGTGGGGTTAACAGATTGCACCCCGCCCAGTATTGCTGACAACATGACCAGCGCCTGCCGCACGATATTGTTTACTGGTTTTTGTGCAGGGCAGACGCTGGCGCAAACCTCCATGGCAATAAGGCACGTCTTTGCTCGCTCTGTGGTTGCCCCCAACTTTTCCCTGGCCACCTTAGCCCAAACCCGCCTTAGAGCACGAAACTTACATATGTTCTCAAAAAAATCCATGCTTCCCCCGGTAGATATGGCCTGCCGCGGGAAGTTATCAAATTCTAAGCCTTGCCCTTCAATCACATCCTG
>JBDRGH010000061.1:0-3604 GCA_043818015.1 Pseudomonadota bacterium | reverse complement strand
TGACTGGCAAAACGCAGATTAAGAGTTACCTCGGCAACTATCAGAAGGGAAAAAAACCTCTGTCCTTTGAGGAATTCTGGCAAATCCTTGAAAGGAACAAGAAGAGAATTCATGCAAATCTCAAATCAAGGGAACTCTTGGAGAGCATCAAAACTGAATATGAGAAATCTCTTTCTAGGCTTCTCCCCCTCAAGGACAAACTCCAAAAAACCGACTGGCTCATCGATCAAATCGTTCACACACTCTATGGACTGAGTGAAGACGAGATAAAGATCGCGGAAGGCAGATAATATACTGTATCTAAGCCTTATTCTTGTTTAGGGATACATAAAAAGGTCAGCCAATCAGTTCAAAAACGCTGCACTTAACGGTTTATTGTTACGTAAACTCTATATGAAGGAGCAACTCCTATGAAATATTGCCCCAACTGCGGTTCAGAGTATTTTGACGAAATTGATATCTGCAGTGACTGTAACATTGGACTTGTAAACGAGACTGAGTACGGTAAGATGAGGGAGACTGAAGATGCCGAACTTGAGAAACTAGATAAACTCTCCAGGATATGCGTACTGGAAAGCAAGTTTGAAGGGGACGTCATTAGCGATGCCCTCGAGAGAGAGGATGTTACCTTTATCATCAAAGAATTTAAGGATACTGCTTACAATGGTCTTTTCATCCCACAGTTAGGTTGGGGAGAGGTCATGGTTCCCGACGCTGACGCAAAGAGGGCAGAAAGAATAGTACAAAATATCAGGAAGAATATTTCGGACGGAAAAAAGAATCACGAATAAATTCTATTGACAAGCCACGATTTTTCTGATCTTTATGTTTCCACAATCTATTGATGGGTGGCAAGATCGGGTTGCCCATGAGGACATCCTATCTTCTCCAAAAAGACAGCGGGAGCGAAGACGGCAAACCCCGGTGAAGAAGATGGAAGCGGGCAAGAGAACCTATTCCTTAGAATTCAAGGTCGAGGGTGGTGTGCGAGGTGTGTCCTTCGAAATGAAAGGAAGTGTTGGGTTCGAAAGGAACTTCGAGCCAGCGGCGAACAGGAAGAAAAGAATGAGAAAAAGATTGGGTAAAAGACCGAGCGAATAGTCTGGAAAGGAGGTTTTTAGATGTTGGTCAAGTATTGGATGACAACAAAAGTGGTCACCATTGATGAGGATGAGTCCATGCATGCGGCTATAAAGCTGATGAATGAAAATAACATCCGCCGCCTGCCGGTGACGAAGAAAGGAAAATTGACGGGGATTGTAACGAATCTCGACTTAAACAGGGAATCAGCATCGAGGGCCACAACTCTCGCTATCAACGAGTTGAATTACCTCATAGATCAGATAAAGATTAAAAACATTATGACAAAGAAGAACCTAAAGACGATCTCCCTTACGGATACGGTGGAGGAGGCTGCTATCATTATGCTGGAACAGAAGATTGGTGTTCTTCCGGTGGTGGATGATGGGAAA
The DNA here is from genome assembly GCA_043818015.1 of Pseudomonadota bacterium. Classification (GTDB taxonomy): domain Bacteria; phylum Desulfobacterota; class UBA8473; order UBA8473; family UBA8473; genus JBDRGH01. Next base: position 2,132 of record JBDRGH010000061.1, on the reverse strand, counting down.
TTGGTGGGGATCATCACGGAGTCGGACATATTTAAGGTTCTTATCAGTATGACGGGCGTTCGGCAAGGGGGCATCCAGTTTGCATTTGAGCTTCCGGACAAACCCGGTACTATCAAGGAAGTTGCCGATATACTCCGGTCCTACGGAGGAAGGATTCTCAGCATAATGACCTCGTATGCACAAGCTAAAGAGGGCTTCCGTCATGTTTACATAAGGATGAAGGGCATCGATCGAAATAAGTTTGACTCCCTGCGGAAAGAGCTGCAAAAATTTGACCTGATATATATCATTGACAGCACAGAAAAGACAAAAAAGGTCTGTTACGAAAAGTGAAGAGTTCTCCCATCTTCATGTTAGACTATCTTGCTTCAACCTGTTTGAAATAATCCTCAAGGATCTGCGCATGATCAAAGGCTAAATCACTTGGCAGGGTCTCCCTGGTGAAGATATCCACTGCTTTTGCGTCATCAGCGGCCTTCGGCCTACCTTTCGCTTCGCCTATAAAGACGGTTGTTACATTGTGACTTCTGAGATCTCTTCGAGGATCGGAATAGGTATGTAACTGTTTCTTCAATACAACGTCAAGGGAGGTCTCTTCTTTGGCCTCCCTTATAGCCGCCTCCTCCAATGTCTCCCCATAGTCAACATAGCCTCCCGGTAATGCCCATGCAATAGGGGGATATTTTCTCTTAACCAAGACAATTCCATCCGCCAATTCTATAATAACATCCACTGTCAAGAATGGGGTTTTGCGGATCTCGATAGCTTTATTGCAGTGCGGGCATTTCATCGTGATTCTTATCATAAAAAAATCCTTTCTATTTACACGGAAAGCGAGAAAACCCTGATAACCTGAACAACGTTGCTCTCAACTTACTGTCTTCCGATATGCCGACCGAAAGGGTAAATAATTACTCATTATCACGCTTTCGACTACACAGTCAATCCATATTCTGTCTGGAGTTTCCTCAATTCTCCAGGAAGTATCTTCATGATACTACGATTTTATCGATAATCTGAGATTTCAAAGTGAACCCCTTTATCCCTTCACTCGCTGCTTCCGCAGTGACCCTTGCGGGGCTCGCAGGTGGGGAATACTTTCCCCTTCCAGTCTCTGAAGGGCTGGCTTTCCCCTTCCTGCTCACCCTCGATGGGTCCCCACTGCTCCAGCAAATTTCGCCAAGAGACAAAGGAGTTCACTGGAAAGTCGGGAAACTTCGGATATTCCACCGAGCGAAGTTTCCCAATTGATCCGTCTAGCTATGGTTCGTTTACGCCTTGTGGTGTAGCCGAACCCGGATACTCATGTAACACAGCACGTATTCATTTTCTTTGACAAGGCCGCAAATACATGCTACTTTGAAACAAAAAAGCGATTATGTAACGGTTGCTTCTTCGAAGTTATGAATAATCGACGATCAGTGATGCCTCGCACGAATAATTTAAGCCCACCGGGATAGATATTCAAGGAGGACAAGATGAATAAGAGAGGAATTAGATTTTTGCTTGTTCCAGCTAATGCAACAGTAGGTAATTTATTCTTGATATCGGCCATAATGATAACTATCAGCCTCATCCTGCTTTCGGGTTGCAGTACTATCCTTAAGGATGTCAGTTCCTCTGGGGAGGTTTCTGAGGCAAAACCTTTAAAAACTGAACCACTTCCGATATATTATGACTTTGAGGACATATCCGTTCCCCCAGAGCTTAAGCTCGATAGAGAGAGGTCTTTTATCTACGAAACGCCCACAGTAAAGGCCGGCATTCTGGTTTTTAAAGGGCGGGTCGACGTCGATTCCCTCGTATCCTTCTTCAAAGAGAATATGGTCAAGGACAATTGGAATTTTATAAACAGCTTTAAGTATAAAGGTTATATTTTGAACTTTCAAAAAGAAGACAGAAGCTGCTTGATCACTTTGTATGACAAGATGTTCAACACTATAGTTGAAATGAGAGTCGGCCCTTTACATGCAGCAATTGAAGAACCTAAGTAGTCCATCCTGAAAAATGAAAAATTTCCTTTGGAGCGAACATGAACAGGATTTTCGGGGTACCCATCTTGACGAAGCGGAAGATAAGCATTTTCGGATGTTTGAGCCCGAAGGGCGAGTTTCTGAAAGTGCCTGAAGCCA
>JBDRGH010000060.1:0-4277 GCA_043818015.1 Pseudomonadota bacterium | reverse complement strand
AATTCGGCGTAATGCCCCGCCTTGTAGGCGGGGATAGTCGAATTCAAGCGGTTTCTTAACTTATGAGATATGTGGTATCAGTAGGCCTCCAGTCCTCAGGTGCCTCTGCAGGTTCCATTTCTCTTTCCTGATACAATTTTCGGAGATTATCCCCGTCGACGCTTTTCAGATCTTCTATAGCCTTGCTGTACGTTCCGGCCTCGATAGCGTCAACCATAGTTTTCAGATGGGCAGCCTTAGGTTTGATTTTGCTCCCGGTGATTCTGCGAACCATCTGGGCAATGTGATATTGTGCCATTTCTCCCATGCAGCGGACCGTGCAGAGGCCGCACTGGATACAATCGAAAGACAGTTCCGTGGCCTTTTCGAAATTTCCCTGTTTGATCGCTGCGATATAGTCCATGACTTGAACGTCCATAGGACATACTTTTGTACAGGCGTTGCACGCTACACAGCGGAATAGTTCGGGGTACTTCTTATATACCTCTTCGGGATCCGATCCAATGGCTTCCAAGTCGTACGTCGCTCGGTTGGCTGGAAAGAAGGGCAGTTGAGTGAGGTACATCCCATCCTCAACGACCGTCTGGCAGGCCAGCCCAATGCGGATATGGTAGTCCCCTGGCTTCCGGTAGACGGTGCCGCAAGCCCCACAGATTCCACCCCGGCAACCGCACCCCCTTATGTATTTATAACCAGAATACTCCATGGCTTTCATAATGGTTAGATTTTCCGGGACTCTGTATTGTTTGCCCATGACAAAAATAGAAACCAGCTTCCCACTCGCCTCGGATTCTTTGCTCTGGCCTGTTGTGATAGTTGCTTTTGTCATATGAACCTCACGTTTTTTGGAATTCTCACTTCATAAAGAAGTTGCTCACAGAGTATCCGTCGTGGAAACCGGGCTGAGTAGGGATGTACAAAACCCCGTTATGAGATAGGGAATCAGGACATTCTTGCCAAGAATTTCTTGCTTTCCATGAGCTGCAAGGCCCCACCATGATTCAGTTCGAAGTGGCAAATTTCTGCGTCGAGACCGAGAGCTACGGCCATGAGCTGGGTAAAATAGAAGGTCGGCAGTTCTTTAAGCTGGCCGTGTTTTTTGAGAACGTCCTGTTGTCGTCTTCCCACGTTGTACTCGCAAAGGGGGCAACTCGTAGCTATGGCGTCGGCACCCCATTTCTGGGCTGATTCCAGTATCCTAGAAATGGTTTGTATTCCGATGTCAGGATTACTCAAGATTTGATAGGAAGAACAGCAATCAGCAGAGGCCGGAAAATCGATTACCGTTGTTCCCAATGCCTCGAGCAGTTCCTTGAATAGCGTGTGCTTTCCCGGTGGCTCAATCGCCACGGACTGAGGGCGTAAAAGAGTACACCCGTAGTAAGGGGCGACCTTTAGCCCGGTCAGAGGCACTTTAATGTGTTCCTCTATCTTCTCCCATCCGATCTCATCTCGAAGGTAGTTCAAGAGATGTACTACTTCCACTTCCCCATGGTAGTCGGGTTCCTCTTCCATGAAGCTATTGATCGTGTATCTCTTTTCACTATCCTCCCTCATCAGGAGGTTAGCCCGGGCGAGGGTGTTGTAACACATGGAACATGCTACGACCAGCTTATTATCTCCCTGTTCCGATACCCTTATCAGGTCTCGGACAGGAGCAAGGAGGTGCAGGAGATCATCCTCTGCTAATGAAAAGACGGCTCCGCAGCAATTCCACCGGGGCAACTCCACAAGCTCTACACCCAAGGCCTTCATGGAGGCTACGGCCGAAAGATCCATATTCTTCGCCTTTGTCTTTAAGGTGCACCCTGGATAATAGCTAACCTTCATTTTGTCCTCTCACGCAGTGTGTTTCCTGAAGCAGCCTACCAGGGCAATCTGAGGTAGGTCAGCCAATACCTCTTCAGCTATTTCCGAAGGTTCCACATAATTGATGTTCTGTCTCAGAGTTAGCTGTCTGATGGCTTCCAACACCTTAGGAAGGTCAACCCCCCTTGGGCAATGGACCGAGCAGGTATTACAGGTGGCACAAATCCAGGGTGTTTTGGAACCAATAACCCTGTCCTTCAAACCGAAGTGAGCCAGAATCATAATCCTCCGGGGCGGGATGTCCGTGTATTCGCTCATGGGGCATCCACCGGAACAGGTACCACACTGCATGCACTTGTGAAAATCTTGGCCGCTGAGGTCTTCGATTTTCTTGACGAATTCTTCATCATAGGTGTCATCTGAGATTTCGATTGTCAATAGTCTACCTCGCTACTATTTTGAGATGGTAAGTGTGACAGACGGTTGCTTATAAGGCGTCACCATACAATAACGAAGGAATATATGCGGGTCAAGGAAAAAGTGCTGGGATGCCCAAAAATCCATGTCACAGTCCCAAATCCCCCTCCTCGAGGAGTCCGCATGCTTATTTGTTCCCCTTTCCGGTGGAGGTAGTAAGATCGGATCCCAGCCCCTCTATCTCCTTTATTATCTTCTCCGTTATAATTCTCTTATTCTCTTTATGGTTCTTGTCTTTCAGATCAAAACGGATGGGTTGGCCAAAGACAATTTTTGCCCGGCCCATCTTCGGAAAGACTTTCCCATCCGGCAATAACTTGCTGCTCCCAGTTATCTTGATGGGCACCACAGGGACATTTGTTTTCAAGACCAGCCACGCAACTCCCTGCTTACCTTCTTTGGTCTCGCCATCCAGGGGAATAGTACCTTCAGGGAATATGACGAGAACATTGCCTTCATCTAATACTTGGAGGGACCGTTTCAGTGCATTTCGATCTATTGTTCCCCTCCTGACGGGAAAGGCATTCAGGTTCCTCATGAAATACCTGAAGAAGGTATTTCTGAACAGTTCCCCCTTTGCCATCGAATATACTTTCCTCTTTGTGGCTACCCCTACCAGGATGGGATCTAAGTAACTGATATGATTTGGTGCGAGCAATACCCCTCCCGATTTGGGGACATTTTCGTGTCCGATGACGTCCAACCTGATATAGGAATGAAAGAAGGGATATGCAATTGACTTTGCTATCCGATATAGCATTGCTACTCTCTTCAATAGTTACTATTTTCCCCGCGCTAACAACTCAACGCCCACGGCTTTCTTCACAGCCTCTCATAAACTCCCACGATATTGATTGTATTGGGTGAATGTTAACTTCTATTTCTTCGCTATATGGCCGCCCTCCGAACCCTTATCTGAAAAGGGTTTAGAGGCCTTGAGAGTCAGGTATCTGTTTCGGTGGCGCGGGAAAGATATCCCTCGAACGACGCAAGCATATTTTTGTGGTGAGTACCTTTCCAGAATATCTTGTTGCAATTCCTACAGAGTGAGAAATCTCGCTGGGTCTCAAAGACATAATCGGGAACCCGTCCCTCGACGTCCTCCCTTTCTATCTTTTTTAACTCATGGTTACACAGAAGACACCGAGTAAAGACGTTAGAAGGACTTATCTTCAAATCCAGGCCGTCTATAACCTCTTTTAGTTGCCTTTTAGGCTCATTGTTATTTATAAAGAAGAATGTATATTCACCTTCCTTCGTCTTTATAAGGGAGTTTCTCGTAAGGATTATTCGTTTTTCGTCTCTTGCTATTCTGACGAGTTCTCTAAAATGAATTCTGTTTGAATAGAGAACATCAAAACCCAGGATTCTCAGGATCTTAGCGAGCTTACCAAGCATTCTATCCGCAACGAATTTCATGGGTCCACTTACGACGAGAGATAACCTCTCATTATGAGACCAAAAGCACTTATCTGCCCCTCATGACGACGACAAGCCACCATTAATCCATTCCGCGGGGGATGGGTTTCATCGTAGAATTATGAAAACTCAAGAATAATTTGTCAACAAAAATTCTCTCTGGAGTTTCCCAACTTCTTGGTCAACTCCTTTGTCTCTGAGCAAAATTTGCCAGAGCAGTGGGATACCCATCGGGGGTGAGCCCCGAAAGGGTCATTGCGGAAGCACTGAGCGAAGGGATAAGGGGGTTCACTTGAAAGCTACCAGATTATCAATGAAATCAGAGTACTGGGAAAATGATTTTTCGAAGCTCTCCCATAGCTAAAGAGAAGATAAGAAGCGACGGCTTTGAAAGGTCTTATCTCTAAATAACAGGCCGGTTATAACTTGTTTGAGCTACCTTTTGGGGTTCCTGTCTGCCGCCGATCAGTCGGTGAGCTACCGATTACAGGCCGCAAAAAGTTTTGACGGTGCATTGATCACCCCCCCCGGCTACTAAACATGCTTACGGTATCTTCCGATATTACGAATAA
>JBDRGH010000059.1:0-8468 GCA_043818015.1 Pseudomonadota bacterium | reverse complement strand
CTCCAGCATATATTATAGAGGAAATTTTTCATTGACACACATGGACATTTACCTTATATTCTATCTCTGCGTGACCTCAGAGTTAAAGTATTACCACCGAGCGTTTTCTTCGTTTCTGGTTTTCCGAGCTCCCAGTCCGTTCCATATACCTGTCAACGGACGTTCGTCCTGCTGCTGCTTTCTGACTTTCGCTTAGGTGACAGACCATCACACACGGATGGTTCCAGAATCCCTTCAAAAGATTACACAATAGGGATGTATAGTGTATGAAAGAAACTGTTTGCAGGTGATCATAAACGATTTGTTAAGGGCAGCCTATTAGTATAAGGAATGTGGAAGAGAAAAGTATTGAACTTCTAAGAAAAGGGAGGGATGTTTATGGTAAGTTGAAGGGATAGAGACTACTGAATTCTGCCGAGATGTTGTCGGAAGTTGGAATTTAACTGAGATTTATTCATATCTACGAGAGGAGACAACAATGAAAAGATTAGTGACTTTTTTATTCGCTATGGCAGTGACTTCCTTTTTACTGGTCGGCGCAAGGTGGGGTTATGCGGAAGAAGTCAGAGGGGTGACTGACGACACTGTGAAGATTGGATTGCTTGCCGACCAGACAGGTCTTGCTGCCTCTGTAACCGTCCCCATGACCGAAGCAGCAAGGGTGTACTTTAGGTACATCAATGATGGAGGGGGGATTAATGGCAGGAAAATAGTGACCATAGTTGAGGATGATCACTACAGCATTCCCGGAGCTATATCCGCTTTCAAAAAATTGATCTTCAAAGATGAAGTTTTCGCCATCCTTTTTAACGGAGGACTCGGGCAGACGTTAGCTCTCGAGCGGCAGATCAAAAAACTAAAAGTCCCTGTAATGCCGTTAACCATTGCGGATAAACTCACCACCCCTTTGAGAAAATATGTGTTCACAATGTCAGCGAGTTATGATGATGGGCTAAAGATTATCATAGATTATATTATGAGGGACTTGAAGGCAAAAAACCCAAGAATATCTCATGTTTATCCGGACATTGAATTCGGCAAGAGCGGTGTGGAGACAGTCGAAAAGTACCTTCCAAAATACAACTTAAAATTGGTAAGCAAAGAGGTTGTTCCCGTGCCGGCTATTGACGCTACTTCCCAGGTCCTGAGATCAATTAGGACGAATCCTGACTACATAATATTTAACTCGGCTGCTGCGGGCTGTATTGCCTTCTTGAAAGGTGCAAAGAAATATGGCTTGAAAAGTAAGATAATTGGAGGTTTTTATGTTAGTACAGAGGACATTATATCAAGCAGCGGTGATTCTGCAAAAGATATTCTCGCAGTAAGCCCCTTTTGCTATTGGTACGACGACAGCCCGGGAATGGTTGAGTTGAGAAAAATTACGACGAAGTACCAACCTCAGACGAAGCCAAAGACGAGAAGTTACACTCAGGGCTGGATAATCTCGATGATCTGGGCAGAGGGGTTGAAGAGGGCTGGTAGAAATTTAACCCCTGACACCCTTGTTCAGGCTTTAGAAACCTTTGATAAGTTTAGTACGGGTGGTATCTCAACTCCTGTCAGCTACAGTAGCACAAATCATAAAGGTGGAAGGGGTTTCAAATTGTATAAAACCGACATGGAAAGAGAGACCTATGTGCCCATTACTGATTACAGGGACCCGGCTTTTGAGGATTAATAGTCGGGAAGATTTGGGGTAGGTGAGAGGAAAAACGGGAAAGGAAGGAGACGCAAAGATTATGGAATGGAAGACGAAGATAACGGAGATGTTTGGAGTGCAGTATCCGATTATTTCGGGGGCCTACGGGGGATTTGGTACATCCGAGATTGCGGCCCCGGTGTCTGAAGCGGGAGGGTTGGGATTAATTACAGCTCATGTATTAAAGACGCCGGAAGGGCTGAGAGAGGATATACGAAAGGCCAAGTCCATGACGGATAAGCCCATCGGTGTCAATTTCAGTATGGGTATGTTCCCCCATGTCGATGAGATGATAGAAGTTGTGATAGAAGAAGGGATTACAGTCGTGGAGACCTCAGTCTCTAAGGCTACCGATCAGGGGAAGCGGTTAAAGGAGGCTGGTGTTAAGTGGTTCCATAAGGTGGCTACGGTTAGGCACGCCTTGATTGCTGAGCAGCAAGGGGTTGATGCAGTTGCGATCGTTGGCATGGAGGGAACGGGGTTCAAGAATGTTGAGCAGCTTCCGACCCTTATCGGGATAAGTTGGGCAGCAAAGCAGATTAAGATACCTATCATTGCAGCGGGTGGTATCTCGGATGCCCGCACGTTTTTGGCGGCGCTTGCTTTGGGTGCAGAAGGTGTCTATCTTGGGACAGCATTTATGGCGACTCAAGAGTGTCCCATATCTGACAAACACAAGCAGTACCTTGCTCAAACCAGGCCCGACGATCCCAAGCTCATGCATAAGGTTTTAGCTCCCCCTGATCCCAAGGCTCTGGAGAAGGTCATGGGGCAGAGAGGTAAGATTCGTCAGAGTGAATGGATGTCGAAGCTTGAGAGGGTCCTCTTAAAGGAAGACCCCGAGGAGAAACAAGACTTTGAGACAGAAGGGGTTTTGAAGCTGGCTCCGGGTTCGCTCGCGGTGAGTGGAATAGACAGGATACCTACGGTAAAAGAATTGATCGACAGTATCATTCAAGGAGCAGAAGAGATTCTGACGAAGGGGGTATTTGCAGGGATAAGGGGATAATTTTATTGTCTCTTTCGGGGAATGGGAGAACAACTCTCGCCTTCAGGCGAAGACTTCAGTTCGATAAACCCGAAATTCGAATACCCGCCTGCCATGCAAAGTATTTAAGGATAGAATAATAACCGTGGCAATAGCAACAGTCTTAGAGTACTACCTTGAATCTCACAAAGGCATTGCGGGCAGGTCGAAATCCGAAACAAATTAAAAATCCGAATGTCCCAATGTCAGAAATCAGCAGAGAGACATGGGAACTCGGCGAATAGGGTGTTTGGGTCATTGAAATTTCGGTCATTGGGATTTGTTTGGAAATTCGAATTTCGTACTTCGGATTTGTATCCCTCAGTCGACTTGCAGTCGACGACCCGAAGCCATCACCTTGCAGGCGGTGGAGCTTTCACATGTGGAGAATCCGAAGTCAATTGATATTGATTCACATGGTACCTGGTGCCGGGTGAAAGAGGATAACCTTAAAATTATTATAATAGCCATAGTTAATCAGCAAAGACTTGAAAAACCAAAAAAGGAGGGGACAAGATGGGGATTAATGATATCTTCTATTCACAGGAGGAGATAAAATTTAGAAATGAGGTAAGGGAATATGCGACTGCTGAGATCCAGCCCCTGTCAAATGATTTTGATAAAGGCCTCATCAAAATTAGAGATATGGCAAGAAAGTTAGGCGAAAGAGGTTACATGGGCATATCCATGCCAAAGGAGTACGGTGGTCAGGGTAAAAGTGTCGTATTTGAGATGATCTTATGCGAAGAACTTGGCGCGGTTAATTATGGAATAGCAAGTATTCATGTTGCGTCGTCCCTCTTTCTCGGGTATCCGCTTGTTCGTTTTGGCACCGAGGAGCAAAAAAAGAAATACTTGGTACCGATTGCAACAGGCCAAAGGGTCTCAGGTATGGGCATGACCGAGCCTACGGCTGGTTCTGATGTAGCAGGGACAAGAACTACAGCTGTTTTAGAGGGAGACTTTTATATTCTGAAGGGGGAGAAACGTTTTATTGGCTGTGGCAGCGAGGCTGATTTCCTCCTTACGTTTGCAATTACAGACCCATCTGTGCACGCGCACAAAGGAATAACTGCATTTATTGCGGAGACTTCAGACCCGGGTTTTGAACTGGTGAAGGTCTTTGATCTTTTAGGCTGGGTCGGTGTGGGTGTTTCTCATTTACGATATAACAATCTCAAAGTTCCCAAAGATAACGTCCTCGGTGAACTCAATCAGGGTTTTATAGTTGCTGGTTATGAACTTGATGCAGAAAGAGTGGCAGCTGCCGCGGCAGGTATCGGAATGGCAAGAACCGCTTTTGAGATAGCGGTTAAATATTCTTCCGAGAGGAAACAGTTCGACGTTCCCATCAGGACGTTTGAGGGCGTTAGTTTTAAAGTCGCTGATATGGCTATAGATTTAGAGGCTATGTCACTCCTCAACCTTAAAGTGGCTAGGATGATCCAGGAAGGAGTTAAGGCCTCTAAGGAATCAGCTATTTCTAAATTATTTGCAGCGGAAGGTATTTTTAGGGTTACCAATAATGCATTGCAGATTATGGGGGGCATCGGTCTGACAAAAGATTATCCCATAGAGAAGTTTTACAGGGATGCCAGAGGCTTGTCCATTGCAGGGGGAACCAACGAGATTCTGAGATATCTCATACAGAGGGAGGTTTATAAGGAATTTCGACTTTAATAACTCAATTCTCGCGGGTAGAATTTCAGATAAAATCAAATTATACCATTAAAAGTTCCCAATGTGATGATTCTGAATGGCTTTTCCTTGTGTTGAATTAAACATGCAGACAGGTTTGAATCCTATCAGCTTAGGTAAGGAGGTAAAATGGCGAAAGGCGTCATTGAAATCAATGAAAATAACTGTAGAGGGTGTGGCTTCTGTGAGATGTTCTGCAAGAAAGGATGCATCGAGATGACAGACAGGTTTTCATCTCTTGGGTTGCCTTTGCCTGACTTCAGTAACCCTGAGGATTGCAGTGCTTGTGGTATGTGTGCATGGATGTGTCCTCATGCCGCTGTTGAGGTTTACAAATACGCGGAAGAATCGTCTTCTGCTTCAAATTAGAGGGGTAATAAAATGGCGGAGAGAATTTTGATGCAGGGAAATGAAGCAGTTGGGTGGGGTGCCCTGGCAGCTGATTGTAAGGCCTTCTTTGGATATCCGATAACACCCCAGAATGAGATCATAGAATGGTTTGCAAGGGAGTTTCCGAAGAGGGGGAGAGTCTTTCTCCAGTCTGCCTCTGAGATAGCCTCGATAAACATGCTTCATGGCGGTGCGGCTACTGGGGTTCGTGCGATTACTTCCACATCAAGTCCCGGGTGGGCGCTTATGCAGGAAGGAATGAGTAATCTCGCCAATGCCGAACTTCCCTGTGTTATTGTCCTTGTGCAGAGGGGATGGAATACTACACGGCATGCGCAAAGCGATTATACCTCTGTAACAAGAGGGGGTGGATACGGGGGGTACAAAACGATTTGCCTCGCCGCGAAGTCGGGCCAGGAACTCTATGACTTTGTTCAAATAGCCTTTCATCTCGCCGATGAATACAGAAACCCGGTCGTAGTTGTCAGTGATGCAATACTCGGCCAGATGATGGAGTCCGTTGAACTCAGGACGCTCGATTTTGAACCGCTTCCTGAAAAAGATTGGGCGATTAGAGGTAAAGGGAGTCGTAAGGACAAGAGCAAACGCATTTCGTTGATCTGCCAGGGCATGGTACCAACTCCAAAGTACCCTAACCTTGGCGCATTCTGGCAGCACTATAATGAGAAAGTTAATACCATTAAGGAGAATGAAGTCAGATACGAGACATATCAATTAGAGGATGCCGAGTTAGTATTGGTGGCCTTTGGATATGTGGCTCGGGTATGTCAAGAAGCACTGCTCAGGGCTCGGGAAAAAGGGTTAAAGGTCGGCTTGATACGGCCGATTACACTTTGGCCTTTTCCTGAGAAAATAATTAGGGAAAAGGCACGTAAGAGAGGCAAATTCCTGGTAGTAGAGGACAGTCTGGGGCAGATGATCGAAGATGTTAAGCTGGCCGTGGAAGGTCAGGCAGAAATTTATTTGATAAATTCCCTGGAAAGACATTTGCCGATAGAAGAAGGAGCCATCTATCCAGAAAAGGTTCTTGAAAGAATAGAGGAACTCATATGAAGGCGGGGAGGTATTTTTAATGGAAAAAGAATGGTCCACAGGTATACCGAGGCTGTGGGTGCGCATCCCGGTACCGCTAGCTTTCTGTCCTGGCTGCCAGCATGGTACAGCGATTAGGGCGCTTTGTGAGGTTATAGATGATCTAGGCATTGAAGACAATACTGTTTTGATAGTCGGTATAGGTTGTTCTGCTATGGCATTCATACTGACAAATGTGGATGCCATGATGGTTGCACACGGCAGGCCATGTGATGTGGCTTCTGCCATGAAGCGCATCCTTGGCAAGGACACCATTGTCATTACCTGGCAGGGAGACGGGGATGCCATGGCTATCGGTTGCGAACCGACTATCCAGGCAGCAGCTCGAGGTGAGAAGATTACCACCTTTATGTTGAATAACAGTAACTTTGGGACCACCGGGGGACAGATGGCTCCAACTACCGTCATGGGGCAGGTCACCACTACGACTCCTCATGGGAGGAGTGAAGCCCATGGATACCCTATAGAGGCAAGCGAGTTTATAAGCAATCTAAGAGGGGTGGCCTATTCTGCCAGGGGCTCATTTACGAGCCCTGCAAATTATCAAAAAACCAAGAAGTACATGAAAAGGGCATTGGAGAAACAGATAGCGGGTGTTGGATATAGCTTTGTGGAGATACTCACTGCCTGTCCCTCCAACTGGCACTTATCCCCCAAAGATAGTTTAAAAAGGATAGAAGAAGAACTGATACCCCAATTTCCTCTCGGCGAATTCAAAAACGTTGATAAGATTGAATAGGAGGTTCTATGGAAGGGAAAACACCTAAAAGGCACGATATTATAATAGCTGGAATTGGGGGAACAGGATCGATGATAATAGGACAGATCCTCGCTTCTGCCGCGGTCTCCCAGTACAATCATGTTATGTGGAACCCGAGCATGACTACTGCGAGAAGAGGAGCTCCGGCTGATTGTACAGTTATAATATCTGATGATGAGGTAGCGTCACCTCTCCTTTACAGAGCTCAGACTGTGATTATGACGGAGTCGTCTCGTTTAAAGGCCTTTGAAGACAGAGTGCTTCCCGGAGGTTTGATTATTATGGAGGCGAGTGGGAAGACTGAAAATGTTGAAAGAGACGATATCAAAGTGTTGGAGATTCCGGGTGTTGAAACTGCTGCAAGGCTGGGCAACGCCTTGGCCAGAAATATGGTTTTACTTGGAACGTACATCGAGAACGTGAAGCCTCTCTCTACCGAATTGATAGAAGGAGAGATTAACCGAAGGTTCCAAAACAATAACAACTTACTGGAACTTAATATCAATGCCTTCAGAGAAGGGATTAAGATAGCAGCGAATCTTTAGGAATGACTGTTCTCCACTACCGCTTTTTAAATCCAGGCTGGTAAAAGACTATTTTCCTCTCTTGGTTACCAACATCCTCGTGAGTGTGGGACTGTCGTAACGTCAAAAAACCTGCGCTTCAGAGCAGAAAAGGGCATTTTTCAGGACGAACTAATTACATTGCTCTGATCCGTGCAACTGACAGGAACCAGACATTTTTTTTCAAACGAAATCTCTCGTTTTTGGGTATGAACGAGGTGATGGCACACGGTAGACAAGGGTGGTCTGAAAGAGAATTTTAAGGGAAGGGAGTGATACTTATGTTTGGTTAGGAGACAAGTGAATGATGAATCGTGCGATAACATGGCTGACAATTGAGGCTAGGTTAATAAAAATTTCGATTCACGGAAGGAGAAACCCATGAGGCAATTATATATCGTTTTCATCACATTGCTAGTTATCTCTCTTTTATCTGTAGCCGCAAGGCCGGGTTATGCGGAAAAGGTCAGAGGGGTAAGTGATGATATCATACGGATTGGAGTAATTGTTGATCAGACAGGGCCTGGCTGCTCGGTCACTGTACCCATGACCGAAGCTACCAGGGTCTACTTCAAACACATAAACGATCAGGGTGGAGTCAATGGGAGAAAAGTGGAAATCATCGTTGAAGATGATCGTTATACAATTCCTGGGGCCTTTGCGGCTTTTAAAAAACTGATCTTTAAGGATGAAGTTCTATCAATTCTTTTCTGCGGAGGGACTGGTCAGGTGTTGGCCCTTATGCGGCAGATCGAGATGCACAACGTCCCGGTAATACCCTTAAGCATGGCGGAGACGATGACAACCCCGTTGAGAAGGTATATATTTACACCAGCGGCAAGTTATGATGATGGTTTAAAGATTATCATAGATTATATAATGAAGGATCTGGAGGCAAAAGATCCGAAAATCTCCTTAGTCTATCCAGATATTGAGTTTGGCAAGACCGGTTTGCGGACCATTGAAGATTATCTTAAAAAATACAATCTAAGATTAACGAGTAAGGAGGTCCTTGCAGTAACCGCTATTGATGCTACTTCACAGGTATTAAGGTTGAATAGAACGAAACCGGACTATATAATCCTCAACAATGCGGTCTCTGCCGTCATTTCTTTTCTGAGAGGAGCCAAGAAATATGGGTTAAGGCGCAAAGTCATTGGTTCTTTTTATGTTAGTGAAGAAGATCTTATAAGGAATACCGGCGATGCCTCGAAA
>JBDRGH010000058.1:0-4675 GCA_043818015.1 Pseudomonadota bacterium | reverse complement strand
TGACAAAGGCGAAGGGCTCGGAATGACAATATTATAGCTTATTATATTTCCCTCCCCCTTATTTCAGGGCATAACCTATTAATCTTAGATCATCTCCAAATTAGTTGATGGATTAAGAAGGGTCAGGGCCCGCCCTGGCGCAAGCGCCAGCGTCTGGGCCAGGGAGTCAGGGATTCGAGTGAGATATATATTCGGTCTTTATATGGAGCGTATGGTTCAAATTGTGAGTTAGAGACTCAAATGTTATTATCTGGCGAGAAATGGGGGAAGGAGTATTAGGTAGGGCATCTATGGTCTCGAGGATTTTGTTTGGCCCCCCTGGAACGGGGGGCTAAACTTTTCTGAAGAATCTAACTAACTAGATGCCCAATTTAGCCAAGGTGGCTTTGTTGGGTCTACCTGTGGCCTTCAGGCCATTGTCTTTCTGGAATTTCTTGATGGCGTTGCGGGTTGTTTTTCCCATGTGGCCATCAACCTTCAGATCGAAACCCGCTTTGTTAAGTGCTTCCTGTATAGCTTTAACTTTTTCGCTCTTGGCGGCCTTCGCCTTTATTGGCGTGGCTTTAGCTTTCTCGACTACTTGTTCTTTACTCGGTTGACCTTCCTCGGCTGCCATCGTGGCAGAAGTTGTCACAAATGTGAAAAGGCAGCAGCAAATCAAGGCCAAGACTAGATGATGGATATTTTTCTTCATAGTTGTCTCCTTCTTTCAGATGAACTTTACCTCATTGTTTTCAGTCTATTTCCCGTGACTATCACGTGCGGTGGACTAGCCAAAATGGCAATGTTTGTACCTTGTCTTCATCCCCCCTTTCGCCTTTTACGAAATTGATTTTACCGTAATCCCCTCTCGAGACGGCAACGAATATCTTCTTTGTTTCCGATTTGTGTTTTGATAGCATACCTGATAGACGGGAAGCTTCAGTCGTTTGGGATTCGCAATTTGTGTGCCAAGACAACAAGGAAAAAAAGGGACCTGAGATCCGAAAGGGTTCTTATTAGCGAGTTCTTGCGTAGTATACTAAGAATTACTTCATGGAGTGGAAAAGAAAATTTTCATAACCTATTCCGGCATTCTTTTTGCAATATATCGCGAGACGGGAAGAAGGGACCAGGCGCTAGGGAGGGGATAAGAGATGAAAAGGTGTTCGCAGTATCGATCACTGGTGGTGGTGTCGGCTTTTATGGTCGTTATGAGCTCCGGTTGCGCTACCAAGGGCTTCGTCGAGCAACAGCTAAAGACGCTCTCGGGCGAAATGAGCAAACAGATGCTGTCGGTTGAGAGTAAGATTGAGAATAATCGGACTGAGCTAGAGAAGCTTGCCTCCGATTCACGTTCGCACGATTCTCGTATCGACAAAGTAGCAGAGGAAGCTTCCTGGCTAAAAGATCGCGTCTCACAGCAGGAAACGGATATGGGGCGGCTAAGGGAAACAGCCGAGAAGACCATGGAGCTAGCGAAGGGCGCCAGAAATATAGTTCCTGATCTTTCTTTTTCAGAGACCATATATTTTGCTTTCAATAGGTGGGATCTGTCCTCAACGGCGAAGAGCCAGGTAGATGTAATTATTAAGCAGGTCCAAGGGCTCAAGTTCTATATGGTCACCCTGGGGGGTCATACCGATTCTCTTGGGACACATTCTTACAATTTAAATCTGGGGAAGAAGAGGGTAGAAACAATCTATCGCTACATGGTAAATCACAATATCCCGATCCATTCTACGTTCGTCATCAGTTTTGGTGAGGATAAGCCCGTTGCCCCTAATAAAACCAAGGGGGATCGGGCTAGAAACCGACGGGTAGAGATAAAGGTCTATACCGTCTCAATCCAGTAGGGGAATCAAAGGTTTCGAAGCGTTTCCGTCGGTTTTCATTTTTGAAAGGATTATTTCACTGTCGGTAACGGCGGTCAATCTTTCAGCCTCTTTATTCCTTCTTGAGTTCTTTATAGAAAAGGCTTTTGAGAAGGAGATCGTTTTTGGTGTTCTCCTTCTTATAAGGATAGTTTCACTATTAACTTTTTTGGCATCATGTTTGCGTCTCGCTTTGTAGGATAGCAAAGGCTCTCTAAGGGTATAGGAGAGGATTAAGATCATGTGGACAAGGAGAGGTTTCTTATAGTGGCAGAACAAATCATTACACGTTTTACACTCTTTGGCGGTAGATGTCCTTCTTTTGTACAAAAGGAGGAAGAAAGTGTCCCAGAGGAAGAACCTCCTGGTCCGAGCGGGGCGGCAGGTAAAAAGATTGAATCGAGACCAAATCGAAGGTGCCGCTCCACCCACGAGAAAGACGATGATTCATGGCGAGGCCTTCTGGCACGAAGCGTTACTGATCCAGTAGACCTGGGGAGGAAGCTGTCTATTGATCCCACCACGATCCACGATGTTGTCCGCCGCTATCCTCTGCGTATCAATCCCTATTACTTAGGCCTGATCAAGGAGTCTAATGACCCCATATGGCTCCAAGCAGTTCCTGATTTGAGGGAACTCCACGATCCCGTTGGCCTAGAGGACCCCCTGAAGGAAGAAGAACAGAGTCCTATCCCTAACATCATCCATAGGTATCCAGACAGGGTATTGTTTCTCGTCTCCAGCCAATGTGCCATGTATTGCCGCTTCTGCACAAGGAAGCGGAAAGTTGGACAATCGTTGACGGTGACGGAAGAAACTGTTGCTTCAGGTATCGAGTACATCGGCAGGCACAGAGAGGTTAGAGATGTTCTCCTTTCAGGAGGAGACCCTCTATTGCTTCCGGATAGGCGCATAGAATGGATATTGAGGGCGTTGAGACAGATTCCACATGTGGAGATCATCCGCATCGGAACAAGGGTCCCCTGTACTCTTCCCCAAAGGATCACCACAAGACTGGTCAATATGCTCAAAAAGTACCATCCTCTTTACATTAACACCCATTTCAACCACCCCCTTGAGATCACTTCTGAGGCCGCAGAGGCCTGTGGACGTCTTGCTGATGGGGGTATCCCCCTGGGGTGCCAGACTGTTCTCCTTCGAGGTGTTAACGACGACGTAGCCACTATGAAAGAACTCATGCAGGGACTCTTACGCATCAGGGTTAGACCGTATTATCTCTACCAAGCCGATTTGACACGGGGAACGGCACACTTCCGAACGCACATTGATAAAGGGATTGAGATTATGGAAGCTTTGAGAGGGTATACATCGGGGCTTTGTGTGCCGACTTTTGTTGTGGATCTTCCAGGGGGAGGGGGAAAGACTCCTATCCTTCCCAACTACCTCCTGGGATGGGAAAAGGATACCCTGGTCTTAAGGAACTACAAGAATAATGTTTACGTGTATCCTTTTGCGACAGCAGACGGGGGAAATGGATCAGGCAATTCGGGTACACAGGAGGGGAATCATGAGGATCGGGCTAACCTTTAATCTTAGAAAGAGCTATAAACTTCAAGCCGGAGACCCTCCAGATCGCTATGTGGAATTCGACTCGGAAGAGACGATCGAGGCTATTAGAACGGCCCTGGAAGGCCTCGGTCATGATGTGGCATTGATCGGCGATGTAACGAGTCTCCTTCCTTTTTTGCCGACTTCTGAGCTCGACCTAGTCTTCAACATCGCTGAAGGTGTGGAGGGCCGCTCCCGGGAGGCTCAGATGCCTGCTATACTGGAGGCCTTTTGCATTCCCTATACCTTCTCCGACCCCTTGACCCTTGCCCTGTCTCTCGATAAAGGTATGACGAAGAGAGTAATGCAAACCGAAGGAATACCTACACCAGATTTCTACTTAGTGGAAGAGGCTGCACGGGTCAATGGCGATTTGCCATTCCCTCTCTTCGTGAAGCCAGCATACGAAGGAACGGCAAAGGGGGTCAGTCCTAAGTGTCTGATCAAGGATTTCGATTCCCTTCATCGAGAAGTTTCCAGGCTCCTTTCCCTTTATCGTCAGCCAGTCCTGGTGGAACGCTACCTCCCCGGTGAGGAGTATACAGTGGGGATTCTGGGGACAGGGAGGAAGGCTAGAGTCTTAGGTATGATGCAGGTAGTTGTTCACGACAAGAGCCAAGGAAATATGTACACCCAACTTGCCAAGGAGGAATATGAGAACCGGGTTACCTATATTCCCGGTGAAATGATTCCCGTGAAGATACGACAGCAGATCGAAGCGGTTTCTCTGAAGGCGTATCAGGTTCTGGGATGTCGTGATGCTGGAAGGGTGGATATCCGTTGTGATGAATTCGGGCACCCCAATTTTTTAGAGATCAATCCCTTGGCCGGTTTGCATCCGACACGTGCGGACCTTTGCATTATAGCCAATCAGGTGGGAATGAACTACAGAGAACTCATCGAAGAGATCCTTGCCTCAGCTCTGGATCGGTATTCAAGTAGGGGCACGGCGCACCATGCCCCTACTCAGTCAAGGTAAGATATGGTTGTAAACAGAGGGACAATTGGCATCGTGTATAACCAACCAGTCTCGGCAGGGCGCCCCTTTTCAGAGGCATCCCTTGATGTCCTCGCTCAGGCGGAGGCTGTGGAAATAGCCCTTAGGAATATTGGTCTTTCGTCTGTTCGCATCCTATTCACCAGAGATGTAGGTTTATTTGTGCGAAGGGTGGATGAAGAAAGGATAGGGATGATCTTCAATCTATGCGAGAGCGTTGACGAGGACCCTCGATTTGCTGGTCATCCTGCCTCAC
>JBDRGH010000057.1:0-4654 GCA_043818015.1 Pseudomonadota bacterium | reverse complement strand
CTTGCAAGGAATGCTTTCGGATCTCTACCATCAAGAACAACAGAAATGGAACAAGAGTGACTTTAAGACCCTTTACCTCAATACGATTCAGCACCCATTTCCTAAGGTTAAAATAATTCATAATCACCTCCGTGGGATGTTCATCAAGCACACGGGGGCGATTATAATTTTAAAAAATGCAATTAAGAATGTCTACCAAAATCGTAACATATTGTTTTTTCTTATTTATTTGCCTATTGTTTTGGAGTTGGATTTGTGATATAAACATTTTAGGCCTCCCTGTGATCCCAAAAAAATCGTTGATATTAACTCAACGATGAGAGATCTTAGCGTGGATACGCTACAGGGAGGCCGCTGCTTCCTGATATTCAATGTCTATAGGTTATTTGCGGCTTTCATTCTCCAAAATCCTTGAATAATCAATGTCTCAGAACTTCCTCCCATTTTTCGAGCAACCTTTAAGTAATACATTCTCCAAATAAGCAATGTCTTAGTGCGCCAAGCAAGCTTGGCGCTTCTTATGGAGTGCAAGTCTCCATGGGGTAAGGATTAGCCATCCACCTGTACCGAGTGTTGCGTGATTGGGAAGGATAGGCACACCGTCGAACGACCCACACGAAGCGTACACAGGGAATTCTATGGGCCGTAAGGAGATCCGCACCCTCCTGAAGCGATTCAGCCTCGTAATTGCATGAGCAGGTGGCGACGATGTTAAGAAGTCGGAAGCCCACACGAAGGGATCGGTATTTGGCGAGATCCCGGAGGGCCTGTCGGGGTCAGAGAGCATGGCACGTAGGAAGAGAAGCGTCAGGAACTTGGGAGACCCTTGCGTTTCCTGTTTGACCAGGTAGGACTTTTCAACTAAGCGAAGAGAGTCCGATGAGCGTGAGGGAGTCAGATCGTCTCATAGTACTCTGAGGCGGGAGAGCCGACCACACGCCTTCGCACAGCTTCGGCGGTGCAGGCATGGGGAAGGGGGCGACGGATCTGCGTAGCTTGTAAAGGAAACATGGCCCGGACAAGAAAGGCTGGTTCAATCCCGCCCAGGCGGGACAAACCTCACTGCGGGGAATATCGAACAGGGCAGCAAAGGACAAAGCGCACCGGTTTGGCAATCTGTATGGGTTGTTGGACGAGAAATTTCTCAAGTGGTGTTTCTGGCAACTCAATAGAGATGCCGCGCCAGGAGTCGATCGGGTGGATTTTTATGAATACCGGGAGAATCTGGACGAAAACATCGCGAATCTCGTCAACCGTCTGAAACAGAAGAATTATCGAGCCAAGCTGGTCAGGAGACAGTACATTCCCAAAATCAACGGGAAACTGAGACCACTGGGGATTCCTGCTACGGATGATAAGGTACTGCAATTTGCAGTGGCTAAGATTCTGGAAGCCATCTATGAGGAGGATTTTCTGGATGTAAGTGCATAGGGTAAGGTAAACCGGACAAGACATCAAGATAATTACCCTACACCTCCTTAAAAAAATGAGGAGGTAAAAGGGATGAAAAAGAGACGAGATTGGAAAAAAGTTGGTGAGATAGCCGCAAAGATTAAGGAACTGGGTCTTACCTACAAAGAAGGCGCGGACAGGTTTGGTATAAATGTTGGTGCTCTCTATGAATACGGCAGACGGGAAAAGAAAAAAGCATTTGGAGAGACTTCCTCTGGAGTGCATGGTGATCCCCCTTCCCCATCTAAATCGTCAACCGCGCTTCCGGCAGAGATCCAGGAACTGATATTAGAATATCGCAGATTGAATCCAGACCATGGTTTTAAACGGATACAAGACCTCTTGAAGAGCAAGCACCTTGTGGTAGTGACCCGTAAGCAGATTAGAAAGATACTGAAAGAGAACGGATTATTAGAGTTAGACTCGAGTTTTGATCGAGAACTGGAACCTCCTAAAGGGACCCGGCGTTTTGAGGCGAGTTATCCCGGGCAGCTTTACCAGATGGATGTGACCTATGTGTATATAACTGGGATACCGGTTCTTTATCTCATAATGATCATTGATGATTATAGCCGATTTTGTGTGGCAGCGGATTTATGCAGTGATCAGCGTGGGACAACCCTGATCGAGGTACTCCATAGCGCCTGTGTAAATCACGGAAAACCTGTGAAGCTGTTGACGGATCAGGGTCGAGGATTTTACACCTGGAGTATGGAACGGACAGTCTTTCAGGGGTACCTCGATGAGCAAAAGATTGAACATATTGTCTCGGATCCCCATAGCCCCCAAACGACTGGAAAGGTAGAGAGACTGATCCAGACGATCAAAAATGAGTTATTGCAAAAGGTACGATTCATTGGCTACGAGGATGCCAGAAAGGGGGTTGAAGAGTTTATCAAAGGCTATAATTTTGAACGACCTCATCAAGGCATTGATGGTGCCCGTCCATCGGATCGCTTCTATGGTGTGATAGGTGAGACTTCCCGAATAGAGTCGGCCCTATCGGGGAAAAATCTTGACTTATCTAAAGGTTATCTGGTTTATAAAGTTCATGACCGCCAATTGAGTGTGGTCTTTTCTCAAGAAGGACTTCAGGTCTTTCTGGATGGAAAGATGTTAAAGGAGGAGGGTATTCATGACAGCGGAAATTGAAGCCTTGAAGCGTGTTCATCTGGTCGACTTTTTGATGGCACATTACCATCTGGAGTTTCGGGGTATAGGGGGTGAATATGTTTGTCCCTCACCGTTTACTGAGGACAAAAACCCGAGTTTTTTTGTACGCATGGTAAACGGCCACTGGCTTTTCAAGGATTTTTCCAGTGGTTTAGGTGGCAGTATCTTCGACTTTGTTCGGATAAAGGAAAACCTTGAGAGGTTCTCTGAGGTATTGTCTTATATACGTCGTCTCGTTTCCCCTATGGCGGCCTGTAGTTCGGAGGGAGCCGGGAGTGTGAAGGTCTCTGATGGCGAATCACCTTTAGATGTTGAGTCGTCCAGTCCCCCCCAACGCTCATATGATGTTAATCGTCTCTATGATCAGTTCAAAGGAGAAAGCGTCTCCATATGCCGAGATTACCTATTGAGGCGTGGTATTTCTAAAAGGTTGGTCAATGAGTTGATAGCAGAGGATATCCTCCTTCACAATCAGCATAAAGGTGATTCATACTGCTGTTTTGCGGTCTTTAATGGCAAGAGGGAGTTAAAGTGCCTTGACAACCACCATGTGGATGGCCCCGACAAGTTTGTATTGGGCTCAAGGAGTGTGTTTACCCGGGAATGGGACCTATTGCCAAGAGCTGAAACGGTATTCATCTGTGAGGGCATTATCGACTATCTGAGCATGAAAACCCTTGAAGAGGATGCGCCACCGGGGCTGGCGCTTCTGGGAAATGATGTGAGTTTTGATCCTGCCCTTCTTGGTTCTGCCAGACAGATAATCTCAGCTCTGGACTATGACCGGGGAGGTTACAGTGCCTTATTGGATCTCAAGGAACAGTTTCCTCAAAAAGAGATCAAGATATATGACCTTGAGGACCATAAAGACCCCAACGAGTTCCTGATGGCTATCAGATCCTTCAAAGGGAGGAAGCTTTCACCGGAGAGAAAACTTAAGATTTATCAGGAATTTCTTCAATCCTCTAACAAGAGTGAACTGGCCCGAAAATGGGGAATGGACCGTTCCTATATGTACGATATCGTCCGGGAGTGCGAGAAGAACATTGTTGATTCTTTCTCAGGCCGAAAGCCGGGTCGTAAACCTGAAGGCAAGCCTGCTACCCTTGAGGAGGCATGTAAACGCATTGAAGAACTGGAAAACGATTATGAGCGTGAAGCCACCGAAAGAGAGCTTCTTTATTGCCGGAGTGAGTTTTTAAAGTTGCGATTGAAGTGGGCTGAGATAGAGGCAGCCGAACTCCGGGGTGAGCCAGTGGATGAATCAAAAGGTCCTGGAAAGAAAACGCAGATAAAAAAAAAGAAAAAAAGGAGGTCATAGGTTTGCTGGATAATCTCCATCACAACTGTCAACGGGTGAACCCTGAGAGGATAGTAAGCCAGTGTGACTTTTCTCGTAGCCAGATCTATGAATGGCGGCGGGGGGTTCAAGACCGTAAGCAAAGGGAGCATAAGATCATTTCCGAAAAGACGGTTGAAAATACGGTGGCCGTGATCATGGATTACCCGCATATGGGTGGGCGTAAAGGCCAGATCTATATGATCTACCACCGTCTGGGTTATATTTCCATGAAGGGTTATGACCAGGTTAAAAAATCAGTGAAACGCCTTCTCTTTCAGGAGGTATCAAATCGACGACTTCTTCCACCCAGAACAAGGTATGAACATGAGAGGCCGCAAGGAATTGGCCAGATATGGGCGGAGGACTTTACGGAGTTGGTCGTATACGGCTGCACATTCAAAGCCGGCCTCCTTATCGATGTGGCGAGCCAGTATTATCTTGGCGTTGCTGTTTCAAAGTGGGCAAATAGTGCCATGGTGGAGGAGCCTGTTAAACAGGCATTGGAGAAGAATGGCGGACAGGGGCCTGAGAAATTTCTTCTCAGCGATAACGGTTCAGCATACATCAGTGATGAACATGGAAACCTTCTTGACAAGGCTGAAA
Organism: Pseudomonadota bacterium; assembly: GCA_043818015.1. Lineage (GTDB taxonomy): Bacteria > Desulfobacterota > UBA8473 > UBA8473 > UBA8473 > JBDRGH01. The sequence continues at coordinate 84 of JBDRGH010000057.1, read as the reverse complement.
TCGTTCATAAACGAATACCTTCCTGTGTTCCCCAATATAATGGGTCTGTTGAATGTGGTGTCAAAGAATTTAAGAACGTTTTCT
>JBDRGH010000056.1:0-2837 GCA_043818015.1 Pseudomonadota bacterium | reverse complement strand
AAGCCAAAACGGGGAAAAGAGAAGAAAGAAGAGGTATCACAGGCATCCAAGGTTTAGCCAGATGGAAAGCGATGAGTTGAAAAAGGCAAGGAATGATGCATACTCATTCTTGTCTTGCCGCCCCCGCACCACGGAAGAAGTGAGGAGGAAACTCAGAGAAAAGGGCTACCCGTCTGCCGTTATAGCTGGAGTAATAGAGAGGCTACAAGACCTAGGATATCTTAATGATCATGACTTTGCCCACCAATTTGCCCTGTTTTCAATCAAGAATAAGCTCTGGGGAAATCTACGGATTACAAAAGGCCTCCGTGAAAGAGGCATACCGAGAGGGATTGTCGAAGAAACCCTGAAAGAGGTCGGAAGAGAGTTTGAAGAAGAAAAGATTGCGCAACTGGTTATGGAGAAAAAATTCAGTGCATTCCATCCTTCTAAGACCGATGTTAAAGAAAAGAGGAGGGTTATTCAACATCTGAAGAGAAGAGGTTTTAGCTGGGAGGTTATTTCAAGAGTGGTGCTAAAGAGATGAGGGCGATGAAATTCATCTCAAAGTCGAAGGATCGATCCCACCATTCATTCCGATAAACGGCCGAGACAGCGAACCCGTGCGGCTCAAGTAAATACTATCTTCAGGGTTTCTTCAACGGAATTGACCCCGACCAACCTGATATCCGTTTTACTTTGAGAAGTCTTCTTATTACTACGGGGCAATATACACCGAGTAAACCCCAGTTTGGCAGATTCTCTTATCCTTGCATCTCCCTGACTTATCCCTCTAATCTCCCCTCCCAAGCCTACCTCACCAAATACCACTGTCTTGGGATCAACTGGTCTGTCCGTGTAACTAGAGGCCACTGAGACAACAACCCCCAAGTCAACGGCCGGTTCGTCGATTCTCACGCCTCCCGCAACATTCACAAAAACATCTTGATTGGCGAGACTCATACCCACCTTCTTCTCCAGAACGGCAACCAATAGAGAGACCCGGTTATGATCGACACCAATGGTTGTCCTTCGGGGCACAGCAAAGCCACTCGGACTGACAAGCGCCTGAAGTTCAACAAGAATTGGCCGAGACCCCTCCATACTGGAGACTACCACGGAACCGGGGACATTTACAGGCCTCTCGGATAGGAAAAGCTGGGAGGGGTTCAGAACCTCTTGCAGGCCGGAGTCTTTCATCTCAAAGACCCCAATCTCATTGGTCGACCCATACCGGTTCTTTACCGCCCGCAGTATTCGATACGGATGACCCCGGTCTCCTTCAAAGTACAGCACGGTATCTACCATATGTTCCAGAACTCTCGGCCCTGCTATAGCTCCTTCTTTGGTCACATGACCTATCAGAAATGCGCTGATTCCCGTTTTCTTAGACATGTACATCAACCGTGCTGCCGTCTCTCTAACCTGAGAGATACTGCCCGGAGCAGATTGCAAGAGCGATGTATAGATCGTTTGAATAGAATCGATCACGAAGACTCGGGGCTTGAGCCTCTTTATTTCATCAATGATCTTTTCCAGGGACGTCTCTGAAACGATGTATAGGTTTTCTGAAGAGACCCCTAAACGATTTCCTCTCATCTTTGTTTGCTTCGCTGATTCTTCCCCAGAAACATAAAGGACCTTACTTTGAGACAGACCTAGATTATTCAGAGCCTGGAGCAGAAGGGTTGACTTTCCAATCCCTGGATCACCTCCAACCAGAACAACCGATCCCCAGACTATTCCCCCACCTAAAACCCGATCAAATTCTCCAATATTGGTAGTTAGTCTATCTTCTGCATCCGTCTCTATCTCAGTTATAGGCTTCGGTGTTTCGCTAATCTCCTCCCCTGACGGATCCATTCGGGGATAAGGTTGCTGGGTGACTTTCTCCTCTACCAGGGTATTCCATTCACCGCAATCCGGACATCTGCCGAGCCACTTAGGAGCCTGGTAACCACAGGATTGACATGAAAAGTATGTCTTTACCTTTGTCATTCCGTGAAAAGTCCTTTAAGTTATTCCTCACTCTGAATAAGTAACTTCCTTCGCTGCAATGCAGTCGGGTCATGTAGGGATGGAATAAATCACAACATTTTTATCCATAGTTAACATCCAACTGAGTAACTCCCTCGGAAAGATGAAAGATTCCCTTTTAGCGTATACATAAGCATGATTGTTTTAAAATACCATAAAAAACGAAAAATGAAAGCAAAAATGTTGACATATAGGGCCTAATTAATCAATAATAAACTAAACGATCGGTAGTGGCCTGGCGAGAATTGTAAGAAAGGAAAGATTTCTGGCGTTTCAGCCAGAATGAAAATATCCGCACCAAGTGCTGATACAACCCCAAATTTAGGAGTATATCCGCACTTAGAGTGCTGATACAAACAAGTTAGCCGCTCATTGCAGGCAGGTAAATAAGGGACCGTCAAAGAAAGACAACCCTGTTTTTTTAGAGAAATGGTAATTACGTCAACGGAGGTTTAGTTGTCATGATAGGGAAAATTGTTGCCCCACACAGGAATTGGAGAAGAGTAATTTCAGTTGACAGGCAAAATGAATATAATCAGCTACCATATGATACATACCCCATAACACATAGAATCAGGCCAGAGGGGATAGGCGCTACACTTATAAATGGGGATATTAATTGCAGTGTCTCTTTCCACCGGTATGAAAATGGTCATTTTTATATTGGCACTGCTTCTAAAAGATCGGGGCGGGTCTACACAGAGAAATTTGGGGACTTTCTTGAGGCAGTTGGAATTGTGACAGTAGGCACGCTTGTTGAGTTGGAATTCGATGGATATAAGATCTATGTGTCTAAAATCTGATGAGAATATCCAATTATG
>JBDRGH010000055.1:0-2381 GCA_043818015.1 Pseudomonadota bacterium | reverse complement strand
AGGTATCTGGATCTACGCCTCTATTCTGCGTATAATGGAATTCCTTTCACTATATCCTCGAACCTACTTTATGCATTGAAGATAGCCTTAGAGCGTTTTCAATCCTCGAAGCTATTCACTGACATCGTCGAGCTTTCAGTATGGATAAGATACAGACTTCGTGAACTGGGCTTCCACATCCTCTCTCCTGATGCACATGCGTCTCCCGCTGTGACCACCGTTGTTCTCCCCAGAACGTTAAGTTCGGAGATTATAGGGCGCCGCCTTGAAGAAATGGGATATCTTCTGAGCTATAACAGTGAGTATCTACTTAAGCGAAACTGGTTACAAATATGCTTGATGGGAGAATGTTCGCAGGATATGATTATTCCTCTATTGAATGCTTTAGAGAAAGCCTGTAAGTACTGAAATACTCGGCCTGGCCTCGGGTCAAAACAAGTCCACGAGTTACAGTGATGTCTTATACAGGTTTGGATTGGTAGCGGGGGTTGGATTTGAACCAACGACCATCGGGTTATTGGTTCGACAAACATGACACCCTGACTTAGGTTCATCGTGTCACTGAGGGTAACCGATTCCATTTCTTGCTGCCCTCTTACAGTTCTCTCTGCAACTTGTCCATGGGTGAATACTTTCGGTGCTGGTCTGTAATCTGGGAACTGGTGAAGTGAAGGTAATGATTTACCATCTCAAGTGTCGTATGACCCAGGATTTCCCGAAGGGAGAAGATATCCCCTCCATTCAGGAGGTAGTTTATCGCAAACGTGTGCCGGCAGAGATGTGCATGCAGTCTCTTCACACCGGATACCTTGGCTAGTCGTGAGAATAGCAGCTTCACTGTGTTAACCAGAACCGGTTTACCACCGAGTGCCAGGAATAAACAGTTATTATCCGATCCGTCATATCTTGGTCTGATCCGCTCTATGTAGTTCCACAGAGTCATTCGAACAAATTTACCGACGGGAACTATCCTCTCTTTTGAACCCTTGCCCATAACCTTGATAAAACCCTCAGTCAGGTCGAGGTTTCCCAGAGTTATGTTCGCCAGTTCAGATGCCCTCAGGCCCGTATCAAGTAAAGTTACCAGCATTGCGTAATTTCGGGCTCCAGTGAGTGTATTCCTATCGATGCTTTTAATGACCCGGCTTATTTCATCCGGCGTCAACGGTTCCATTAATTTCACAGGGGCCTTGGGCATCTTCAAATTGCTCAGGACGTTCTCTTTGGTGTAACCATCGGCAAAAAGCCATGACGAGAATGCCTTAAGTGCCCTGACGTGGCCTTGCAGAGTTTTGGGTGAAAGCAGCATGGTCTGCTCAGGTGTACAAGGATGGCCCTGATACTTTGGTTTCTGCCGTAGGAAGATTATATATCCCCGGACGGTATCAATAGTGAAGTTATTCAGTCTACAACTGCCCTGAGTTCTCTTCATGTAATCGGAGAATGATCGCAACATGTCGTTGTACCAGGTCACTGTGGACGGACTTTTATTCTCAGCCTGGTTACTTAACGCATAGCGACGAATAATCTCATCCAAAATCAAAGTCGGTTTTTTACTATTCAACTTGGTTCCTTGCATTCCCATATCCTTCATGAGAAGATGATTCTTACAACATCGTAACCTTCACTGAGCAGCACTAGCTAGAGCATTCGTTGAAGCTGGGAAATAGCAGTAATGATACACTGATACTACACTCTCAAAGCTACATTCTGGACAAATGGTGAATAAACAGAAGCTTGAAAAACAAGTTGAAAACCGCGCCCGGGAATTCAGATCGAGAGGACACACAAGCCCTAGTGACCTGAAACGACATGATCAAGTCCGGCCAGATGAGAGGAAGTGGATAGGGATTGCACATGACGAACTGGATTGGTCATATGCGAAGATAGGTAGTGTCTTCAGCCGTAATGCTAGAACAGTTAAGGTATCGGTCGAAAAAGAGCGAAAAATCCTCACCAGACGCAAGGAAGATCAAAATAAGAAAGAGCAGCATACCGAGAGAGTACTTATACAACAGCAACAGAAAGAACATATTAAAATACTTCAACAGATGGCCAGATCCGCGTTAGACCATCTTCCTGATTTACCCGATCTTCAAAACGAACCTGGAGCATTTGACTCGTTCAACGAAGCCGTTGTGAAGGTATATCGGAGACTAACTGCAGATGTTGATGATTGGAAAAATATGGCCGAACACTTGGGGGATAAAGGAAACGAGATTGAGATGATGTCGTCTGTATTAGATGACGTACTCCCCGGAGGGTCGCTAGTAAGACCCCGATTGGATGAATATAAAAGGAACCTTGAGAAAGCCTGGTTTCTCATCAAGTTTGGTGGACTTAAGACTATTTCTGAGTCCAGTGATACCAGAAAATGGGAG
>JBDRGH010000054.1:0-3707 GCA_043818015.1 Pseudomonadota bacterium | reverse complement strand
TCCATTATCTCCTTTCCATTCAATAAAGGCTTTTCAGGCACTTTATGCCGGTCCTCGAAGTAGTACCTTAAAAGGTCCAGTGCTGCAGCCAAAACAGCGGTGGTTTGTTCAGAGGTCGTATCTCTTCTTGTTGCTAGCCCGTCCGCCAACGATAAGATAATACAATCCGGTCCATCTATGCCCAAGTCGCGAAAGAAATGGTATTTTGCTCGGCGACTGATCTTCGTAGACATAGATAAATTAAGGATTCGCATATGATTTCTGGTCAGCTTCATAATAATCCTGCTCGCCTTCTGGCTCAGTTTAAGCCTTTTGGCGATAGCTTCATTGATCGCTTCTCCAACCCTATCGTGGCCTAGGAAGTGCACTTTTTGACCTCGGTAACTTTTGGTCCTAATCTTTCCTGAATCATGCAACAAAGCAATGAGTTTAACGAGACTATTCCTGGTAATAGTGCCCTCCAAGACTTCATCAAAATGGACTTTAAGAGGGGACGCGTAATCGAGAAAATAGTCAGAGAGGTTTGACAAAATCGCTTCTGTAAACTCGACCGTCTTGAGGGCGTGATCAAGCAGATTATAGTCATGGTGTTCACCCTGGTCTTCGTTCTTCCAGGAACTTAGTTCGGGTAGTATGACGTTCAGTAGCCCCAAGCTGTCCAATTCCGCAATAGATTTCGATACATGGGGTACATCCAGTATCTGAAATAACTCGTCCCTTATCCTTTCCCAAGAACAATCAGTTAAGAGTTCCTTTTTCTCTCTGATGAGCTTTACGGTTCTGTCCTCTATCATGAAATTAGTTGCCCCAGAAATCCTTATTGCCCGGAGTAGGCGAAGAGGGTCCTCATCGAATACGCTAGAAGAACAGACTCTGATTATCCTTTTTTCAATATCGCTCAATCCATCCAGGGGGTCAATAATCCTAATCTCGCCCCTCTGAAAGAGGTCTCTTAGGTCAATAGCCATGGCGTTAATGGTGAAATCCCTTTCCCTCAAGTCTTTCGTGATCTCAGCCCCTCGCAGCATGGAGAAATCTGTCTCTGTCGCCCCTGTCATCCCTTTAATCGTGACGCGATAATGCCCCCGCCGCTCGTCTAGACAGAAGAAACTTCCTCCCACTCTCTTCGCAAAGCTCTTGGCTGCTTCCTCCACATTACGTTGAAGGGCAAAGTCAAAATCCTTCCCGATTCGGGATGATAGGAGCAAGCTTCGTATTGTCCCGCCGACCAGGAATATCGAAATACCAAGCTCATCGGACGCACTATAGGCACTCTTGAGAATACCAGATCCGGTCAATTCCTTGATATTCATCTTCTTTAATGGGAGAGATGGTGTTACTGCCCGTCTTCAGTCCTGTCCTCGGTCTTTTGCTCTTTTATCCTATGCTCTACTGATCTAGCGTGTGCCTCAAGCCCTTCCATCCTGGCGATCCGGATGACATCCCGGCCTACCTTATTCAAGGCAGCCCGAGAAAAGGAGACTACACTGGACTTCTTGACGAAATCATCTACACCGAGGGGCGAGTTGAAACGGGCTGTTCCGCCGGTAGGGAGTATGTGGTTGGGGCCTGCCAAATAGTCTCCCACCGCCTCTGGGGAGGTGTGACCAAGAAAGATTGCCCCGGCATTTCTTATCTGGCTCAAGATTTCGAAGGGCCTTTCTGTAGCCAGCTCGAGGTGCTCGGGGGCTATTCTATTGGTGAGTTCAATAGACTCAGTAATGTTCTTTGTTATGATTATACCACCGTTGTTTTCGATTGAGGACTTGGCTATTGCGTTTCTTTCAAGGCCCTCTAGCTGTTTGTAAAGCTCTTTCTTCACCAGCTTCGCGAAATCGTAAGAGTGTGTAACGAGAAGAGAAACTGATGTTTCGTCATGCTCCGCCTGGGATAGCAAATCGGCAGCAACGTATGCCGGTGGCCCACTTCCATCAGATATGATCAGGATTTCACTTGGTCCTGCAATCATATCAATATCAATGTCACCAAAGACGAGTCTTTTGGCACAAGAAACGTATATATTTCCTGGGCCCGTTATTTTGTCGACCTTGGGTATAGTCTCGGTTCCATAGGCGAGGGCGGCTATGGCCTGAGCTCCACCAACCTTAAAGATGCTTTTTACACCAGCGATACGTGCAGCAACTAAGACATATTGGCTGATCAAGCCATTCCGCGCCGGGGTAACCATCACTATCTCTCGAACTCCTGCTACCTTGGCAGGAATGGCATTCATCAAAACCGATGAAGGATACGACGCTTTCCCCCCTGGTACGTATATACCGACTCTTTCTATCGGGTTAATCACCTGCCCCAGGATCACCCCGTCTTCTACAGTTGTAATCCACGAGTTCTGGACCTGTCTTTTATGAAACCTTTCAATCCTGTCGGCAGCTACCTTTAACGCGTCCATATCACGGTCATCGAGAAAGTCAAAGGCTTCTTCGATCTCTTTTTCTGTGACCTTCAGGGTTGAGGGAGTTAATCCTGTCTCCCCATACTTCTCCATGTAATCAATGACCGCTTTATCGCCCTGATCTTTGACATCTCTAATGATAGCCCGGACAGTTTCTTCTACTGCTCCATGAAGCGATTCTGCCCTTTTTAAGATTCTTTCCAGGCTCGTTGGAAAGTCAGTGTCCTTGGTGCGTAATATCTTCATACTATCAGTCTTTTGCTACGATACCTTTCTGAGATATGGAGGCATGGGGGAAAAGATGCTGCCAACTGAATGATCTTTTAAGGCGTACTAAGTAGTTCGTTCTGAAAAATTCCCTTTTCCGCTCCGAAGCACAGGTTTTTTGACCCGTCTATGACTCACTTCAGGCATTTTCAGAAACTCGCCCTTCGGGCTCAAACATCTGAAAATGCTTACGTTCCGCTTCGTCAAGATGGGTACCCCAAAAATCCTGTTCATGTTCACTCCAAAGGAAATTTTTCACTTTTCAGGGTGAACTAAGTAGAAGGCGAAGAGATAACCTTCAGGTGATGATTGACGGAAAGGAAGAAATAGTAGAAGGGATCTTTTAGGTAATTGTCTTATTTATCCTTGATCTCTTTTTTTTCTTCTTTATCATTCGGGGTAACGTCTATTTCATCCTTACCGGCAGATGACTTTCTGAAATTTCTTATCCCTTTTCCCAGACCGCTTCCAATTTCAGGCAACTTACCTGCCCCAAAGATAATCATGATAATAACCAGGATGACGATAAGCTCTGGCATGCCGATACCAAACATTGCTGCCTCCTCTCAGGGCTTTGGCCTCAATCGGTAGTTAAATTCCGGAGTTGGAGATTGTCCAAGCTTTGGGTCACACTGCTCCATCTCTCATTTTTGTCGGATCAACTACCGGTTATTATCTTTTGGCGGAAGTGTATGGGAATCGAACCCACCGCGGGTAGTCCTGTACCCGCCACTGGATTTGAAGTCCAGGAGGCCCACCAGTGACCTATCCACTTCCACCCTCGATTCTATCAATTCATGGCTTATTGTCAACACAAAAGTTTTACTGGAGTTTCACGAATTTATAGTGAACTCTTTTGTCTCATGGCGAAATTTGCTGGAGCAGTGGGGTACCCACCTGCCTGTGCGTTGCCTGTCTGCCGTGCTGGCACAGGCAGGCACGCAGACAGGTCGAGGGTGAGCAGGAAGGGGAAAGCCAGCCCGAAGAGGCTGGAAGGGGAAAGTATTCCCCACCTGCGAGCCCCGAA
>JBDRGH010000053.1:0-2365 GCA_043818015.1 Pseudomonadota bacterium | reverse complement strand
ACCTTCTTCTGATACCGTCCCTGTCTTGGTAGGATTCTTTCCGACTACTGTCTTCAAACTATTCTGGATTAAAATGTCTCTCATCTGAAACACCTCCCCTCCAACTACGTAACGTTAACGGATTTCAGATCGTTCCCCGTCAGCAATGAATATTCGACCGTGGGAATTCACCACCTGCTTGACCACCGGAGCCCACCTCGAATATATATCATAATAACGATTTGGGTGTGACCCCGAATCCACTAAACATTACCTATCTCTAACGCCTTCAAGGCCATATTCTTCGTTGCATTAATTGCCGTCACATTTGCCTCGTATGACCTGGTGGCTGAAAGCATATTTATCATCTCCCCAATAACAGTTATATTGGGCATGGCCACATAACCCTTATCATTGGCATCAGGATGACTTGGATCATATTTGAGTCTGGGTGGTCCATTATCAGAATATATCTCCAGTACCTCCACCTGCCTCACTTTATCTTCCATCCTGGATTCTAACATGTTTCCAAAAGGGTCACCGGCCGGGGTTGCAGCGAAGACTACATCCTTTCGACGGTAATGCCCTCCCTCCGGGGTACGAGTCGTCTCAATGTTTGCTAGGTTCGCGGATATGACATTCATCCGTATACGCTGTGCACTCAAACCAGACGAACTTATATTTAATGCTGTCAAAAAATCCATCACTACCTTCCTCCTCCTCTAATCGCAGTCTTCATCCCTTCAAATTTCTTTCTTAAAATTTGGGCTGCAGCGTTGTACATCAAATTATTTTCCGCCAACTTGGTCATCTCCTTTTCTACGTCAACCGTATTCAAATCATTGGACAGAATCAAGCCAGCCGAAGGAACAATTCTGGGTTGCACAAATTGGAGAGACTTCTCAGCAACCGGGAAATGCCTCTTATGACTCGTTCTAGCGCCACTGGCTTCACCCTGCTGCAATGCCTCTCTCAACTCGTCCTCAAAGATTAGATCCACACCTTGATAGCGTGGGGTATCCATATTGGCGATGTTCGAAACGATCAGGCTATGTCTTTGGGAACGGAAATCCAGTACCTTTTCCAAAAGGGTAATAGTCTGGCTGAATAATCCTTGATGGTCCACGTTTATTCACCCCCTTCTTCAACCGAATGCAAATAATGTACCAACGAAAAGTGCTTTGGTTACTCATTGCTAGTTGCCGGTTACCCCTCTCATGAGGAATCAACAGCTAGGCAATTCTTGCCCTACGTAAAAGAAACCGGGGAATCCCTTAGGCTTCAGATATTCTGGTCTTGAAGGTCTCGAACGTTGGTATCTTGAGATCTATACTCCTTCAGTTTATTTCTCAGCGTGCGTATACTGATCCCCAAAACCTTTGCTGCATGGGTTCTATTACCACCGACTCCTTCAAGAGTCTTAAATATTAACTCCTTTTCCATCTCTTTCATGGTCAAGCCTGCCTTTAACTGGGTTTGGGGTGTTTCAGAGATATCCCTTTCATCTAAGAACAAGTAGTCTCGACCAATGACATCCCCTTCACAGAGAAGCACGGCTCTCTCAATGATGTTCTCCAATTCCCTAACATTTCCCTTCCACTGGTTCTCCATCAGGAGAGGCATAGCTTCCTCGGAAACCTTCGAGACTCTCTTGCCATTTTTCAGGTTGTGCTTTTCCACAAAATGCCTTGTCAGAAGAGGTATATCTTTTTTCCTTTCCCTCAATGGTGGGAGCGTAATGGGAATTACGTTTAATCGATAGTATAAGTCTTCTCTAAACTTATTTTCATTAACAGCCTTCCTCAGGTCGACGTTCGTTGTAGCGAGAATCCTTATGTCTATTGGGATAGGACTCTTTCCACCAATTCTATCCACCTCATTTTCCTGTAAAGCTCTCAAGAGTTTGGCCTGGAGCTGGGGGGGCCAGCTGACTGATCTCGTCCAAAAGAAGGGTACCGTGATTGGCCAACTCAAACTTTCCGATTCTTCTCCCCACAGCACCCGTAAATGAGCCCTTTTCATGACCGAATAATTCACTCTCTAATAGCCCCTCAGGTAAGGCTGCACAATTAACTGCCACGAAAGGTTTTTCCCTTCTGGCACTGTTTTGATAGATGTAATAAGCCAGCAATTCCTTTCCCGTACCACTTTCACCCTGGACAAGAACGGTCGCTTTACTGGACGCGACACTCCTGGCTAACTCCAGTATTTTGAACATTTGAGGATCCTCTGTAACAATCCTCTTTGAATTGGAACCTCCATTTGGCGCAATTTCGTTCAACTCATAGTTCTTCCGATCGGAAAAGGCCCTCCCTACTACCCCTTCAACGTCTTCACACGAAAAAGGCTTGAGGAGGTAGTCAAAAGCCCCTTCTTTCATGGCTTC
>JBDRGH010000052.1:0-8788 GCA_043818015.1 Pseudomonadota bacterium | reverse complement strand
TCCTGAGTCAGCGCATGCTTAAACACATACTCCAGATCCGGTTGAAGAGATCTCGTTCTGATCAAGTCCAGCTGCTCAAGGCCCCTTAGGCCTCGGTCCCAGTCCTGTTCAAGCTCCGTGATCCTCTTGAGAATCTCATACAAAAAAGCCCGACCGATCACAGAGGCTTCCTGAAGAATCCTCTTAGTCTCCCTCTCCAGACGATCCAGCCTGCCGGAAATAACCCCATGGATCGAAGAGGATATACCAGACTCGCTGATTGGTTTTGTAACCTTCCAATGGCCGTTATCTCGACCAAGGATCTTGGATTCAATCAATGAATTGACCAGCTCTTCCAAGTAAAAAGGATTCCCCTCTGCCTTGTCCTGAACAAATTGCCTCAGATCAGAGGGGATGCTATCAGTCTTTAGCAGCGATCCCAACATATCCTGTGCCTCTGAAAGTGAAAGATCCTGAAGCTTGATCTCTCTGTAGAATCTGGCTACGCTACTGAGTTGATGACTTGGGAAGAGACTAAAAGTAGGCCTGTAAACACAGAGAACGACTGCTGGATGTGTAACCTGTAACAGGGAACTGCGTAATAGCTCTACAAAGGAGGGATCAGCCCAGTGAAGATCCTCGATACAAAAAACCGTTGGGGCTTTCTTGGCAAGAGCTGAAAGAATCGCCTGGACTGCCTTTTGCAAACTCGATTTCCAGAATTCTGGACTGACTTCTTCCACTTCAGGGTAATGAAGGGCATAAAGACTTCCCACATATGGGACCGGATTCTCCTTTTTCCCCGTTAGCCGCTCTATCCCAGATTCGACTTTCTCTCTGACTTTTTCAGGAGGATCGGCCTCTTCAATCTCTAACACCCTATTCAAAAGATCAATCAACGGGAAATAGGGTATGTTTTGAGAATACGCATAGGCATGTCCTTCTATCCATTGAATCTCTCCCAGATTCAATGTCTTCTTAAACTCCTCAACAAGTCTGCTCTTTCCTGTTCCAGCGTCACCACAAATGGAGAAAACCCTACCCTTCCCCGCTCTAAGATTATCCACCGCTTCTTCAAGTTGGGTGAGTTCCGCCGCTCTTCCAATTAGATCAGCTCCTAAGCCGGAGAGGCGGTGTATCATAATCGGTCTCTTCCTTTCAGAGATCACTTTATAGCTGTTTACGGGTTCTGCTTTGCCCTTCACGACTGTTGGTTTTAAGGTTTCGAAAGTAAAATACCCATGAGACTGTCTATAGGTATCTGGACCAACCACGATCTCATCTGCTTTCGCCAGACTGCTCAGCCGCGACGCTATATTAATGGTGTCTCCTGCAACACCATGAGTTCCTTTTTCCAGGTCCACTTTACCCGTGACCACAAGGCCGGTATTGATGCCGGTATGCATCGAAATGGGTTGTCCAATTATCTTTTCAACTTCTGGGCTCTTGGCGTTTACCAGTTCATGTATCTCTCTGGCAGACTTAATGGCTCTCATAGGATCATCCTCGTGAGCCTTCGGTGCTCCAAAGAGGGCCATGACGGCATCGCCAACAAACTTCTCAACAAATCCCTCGTATTTACTTATGACTTGGGAGATTTCTTCAAATATTCGGCTGGTAATCTCCTTTACTTCCTCCGGATCGAGTTTCTCCGACATCTCTGTGTATCCAGAGATATCCGAGAAAAGGACTGTGACATATTTCCTCTCAGCTTCAGCCACTTGCTTTTCTAGTTGCGCGACTTCCTCGATCCTTTGCCCACATTCATCACAAAACCTTGCGAGTAGAGGTAGTTTCTTGCCGCATTTAGGACAGTGGAGCTCAAGACTTTCTCCACAGTGGAGGCAGAATTTTGCCTCTTCTCTATTCTCAAACTGGCACTTTGGGCATTTCATCTTTTTGCCTCTGAGCTAAAACAAAAAGCCCTCACTAGGACATATCAATTCATCCTGATGAAGGCTTAATTTTGAGCTTTTTCTCATATGCCTTTCCTCAACTAAAGAAATTGAAGTGAAGGCTGAATAGGAGTGCTACATGATTGTACGCCCTAACCTTCTCCAAAAAACAGGGGATTGTCAAGTTTCCCTTTCCTTACAGTGGAAAACCCAAGATATTGTGGTCGGTTCCTCACACCGAAAAGTTAGGGTTTCTTATCGAAGTCCATAGTTTTGAGGCACCGGATTTTCTTGCGATTACAGTCTGTAATGTTGAAAATCCAGGGACTTTCCATTAATAGCAGAATTGTTGACTTTCCGTCCTGCTCGTCCATACACAATATATGGGTCCGCCACAAGATGCAAATTTGTCCATTCGGATATTTCTTGCTCTTAAGTTCCGGGTATTTGACGCTCTTCCTTATAGGCCCGCTTGCCGTGCTACTAAATAATACAGCTAATCTAGCCCATTATCGAAACATACTGGGATCGACCTGGATCTCTACCGCGGAGATTTTATCTACAGGGAGACCAACCTTTTTCGAGTGTTCTAGGAGCACTTCGGGATTCGGTGCCTCAAATTCACAATAAGATTTACCTTCTGATTCGGAAATACTGCTTTTGATCCAGGTAACACCTGGCATCTGTTCGGCCACCTCGACCACCTGTTTACCGATCGCCTGCAATTCTTCCGACGACAGCTTTGGTAAGGTCCGCTCAACAACGTATCGTGGCATGACTATACCCTCCTTTCTAGAAATGGAATGACGGTAGACAATCATGATGCCCGCCAGGCAAAGGGCGGATCCCGCTGCCCTTCTACCTGAGGCTCCGATATCAATTATTGTCGCACTGAGAGCTGATCGCACATATGAACGCAGGCATGGCGAAGTTCCACATCGCGGAACTCTTCCGCAATAGCCCGTGCTTGTGCCAAGCAATCTCGCGCCTGATCATGCGAGTCCTGGGCCACATACACAAGGGCTAGGGAGTGAAGCATCCAACCCTGCCCCTTGCGGTCACCGATCGTCCGTCGTATGTCAAGAGATTCCCGATAGTGGTCCAGGGCCTGCTCGTGCTCCCCTCGGTCGCGATAGACGTCCCCAATGGCCGCTAGCCCATGCCCTTCCAGGAGCGGCTCTCCCGCCTGTCGATTGTGTACAACTGCCTCCCGCAGACGACTCAGCGCCTTGTCATAGTGCCCAAGCTTGTGCAAGGTTATGCCAATGCTGTTTAGCATTAACCCCGCGTGGGCCTTATCCTCAAGTTCATGAAATACTTCAAGCGCCTCTTCATAATGCACTAACGCGTCAGTGTGGGCTGACAGGTGCCACTCGATGATTCCGATAGCATTCAGTAGCTCACCCTGCTTTTTGCGAGCACCTATCTTCGCAGCAAGCTCAAGGGCTTCACGGAAGCATTGCAAGGCTCGGCTCGGATCGCCAAGGCGTTGCCTGGCAAGCTGTCCCATCCTCTGGAGCGCCTCCAATGCTCTGCCCCGCTCATTCACTTGCATCCAGAGCGCTCGTGCTCTTTCCCAAGCCGAAAGTGCCTTCTGGTTATCTTCCAGATTCTGCTCGTAAATGTCAGCTATCTTTTCCCAGACTTCGGCCTCGTTTTCCCGAGCTCTCAGTTCGGCAAAAACTTCCGTGCTCTCCAAAAGATAATCCAGAGCTTTTTGACGCTCATTCAGCACTAGTAGCAGCTCTCCAAGCGTACGAAGCGAATGCGACAGCCCCTGCCCAAATTTGATGTCCCGAGTTATTCGTACCACCTCTTTGTAAAGGCGGAGACTATCCTGAGCTTTCCCGAGCCTCCAGTAGAGGTTTGCCATGCCAGCAAGAGCACGCGATGCCATTACGCGGTCGTGGTGATGTTCAAATATGTCGTGTGCCGCCTGATATTGCTCCATAGCGCGATCGAGAGCGCCCAGTTCAAGATGGACATTCGCGATACTGTATCTTGTAAACGCTTGCTTGGCCGAATTTTCTGCCGCCATGTAGAATTGGAGAGCCTCTTCCAGACAGCCTAAGGCATTCTTATGGTTGCCGAGATTCCGCCATACAGCACCAAGATTGGTCAAATCGGTGGCAATCGCAGTCGGATCATCACGCAGTCTATCAATAGCTAACGCCGCCTCGTTAAATGTAATGGCCTCTTTGTCCTGACCCTGGTGCCACCGGAGGAAACCCATGCTTCTAAGGGCACGACTTTCTCCTAGGGTGTCCGACAGCGCTCGCCACGTGGCGAGTGAGTCACTAAGGGCATGCTCTGCATCATCAAAGCGGCCTAACTGGGTGTACAGGTCGCCCTCCCGGACCTTGATCTCTGCGAGGCAGGCCGGATCATCAAAAGACTGAAGAAGCGAAAGCAGCTGATCAATGAGCGCTTGTTGGCGCTTACGCCACCCCAGCGTTTCGCAGAGCCGCTCCTGTTCCAACAAGATGTCGACCAGAGTGTCTTGTCGGAGCTTTTCCTCTGGAAGATGATTCAGCCATTCTTGTATCTGTTCGAACATGGTAAACGCTTCGTGAAATTGGCTCAGTCTCGCGGCTTTCTCGGCGGCTTGACGACCATAATATACCGCCTTTTGCCAGTTCTCGGCCAAACTGAAGTGATGCTGTAACAGGTTCAGGTGCTCCTCAAGTCGGTCTGGATAAAGTTCTTCAATAGCTTGACCTACTAGACCATGTAATACCTTTCGCCTCTGGAGTAATAGTGTTTCATAAGCGACTTCTCGCATCAGCGCATGCTTGAAGATAAAGGTTGACTGAGGATATATACCTCTCTCGTATAAAAGTTCCGTGTCTTTCAAAGCTGACAAATGAGCAAGTAATTTTTGTTCTGAAAGGCCTGTCACCCGCTTTATCAACTCGTAGCTGAACTCCCTCTCGATTACAGAACTGGTCTGCAGGACTGCTTTTGCACCCTCCGGTAGTGAGTCAACTCTAGCCATAATGACATCCTGGATTGCAGATGGAATGCTCACGTCGAGGATATCTTTTGCTAATCGATATTTATTGTCCTCCTTCTCAATGATCTTTAGACCTTTAGCGGATCGAATAAACTCCTCTATGAAGAAAGGAACACCCTCTGCTTTCTCCAGGATCAAGCCCTCAAGATTTCTATCAACATCTTCCGTACCCAATAGGTAAGTAACCATCGCAAGACTCTCGCGATTTGAGAGCCGATTCAACGTTATCTGACTGTGAAAAGACTTGGCGCCCCAGACATGAACAAACTCGGGCCGATAGGTGAATATTAGAAATACCCGTACACCCGGTATACTCTCCAAAAGATATTTCAATACCTCCTCCGAACTCTTATCCCCCCAGTGAAGATCCTCAATGGTCATGATTAAAGGTCGTATTTGCGAACCTTTGAGAACGATTCGCTTTAACGCCTCAGTGATTCGATCTTTTCTTCCCTCAGGGCTCATCATAATCTTGTCGATTCCGCTGTCTTTGACCGACAAAAGCTCCAGAAGATATGGAAGGGTAAAAGCTTCATCCGCCCTCAGTATTTTTAGACCCTTTTTGACTTTTTCCCTGATCTCGGCATCCCCATCCCCCGCCTGAATATCGAAGTTTGACTTCAAGATATCTATAATTGGATGATATGCGACGCCCCTACTATAAGAAAGGCATTTCCCCTCCAAAAACGTGACATTTTCGTTGGCCACGGCCTTTCTAAACTCATATAAAAGCCTCGATTTTCCTAACCCTGCTTCGGAAACGACGGAGAAGGCCTGACCTCTTCCTTCTTTAGATCGCTGGTAACCATCCAGCAAGAGCTCAAGCTCGCGCTCCCTTCCAACAAAAGGGGTCAGGCCCCGCTCGGCACTGACGTCAAACCTGGTCCTCCTAGTGCTGGGGGCAATAACATGGTAGACATTCACCGGCGCTTCCTTACCCTTGACTTTTCTTTCTCCTAGAGCCTCAAATCGAAAGAGACCCTCGGTGAGTTTAAATGTCTCTTCTGTCACATAAGTAGAGCCAGGCTCTGCAAGGCCTTCCATCCTAGACGCCAAATTCACTGTATCGCCTACTGCCTTGAACTCCACCCTAAGATCATTGCCAAGAGTGCCAACGACCACCGGTCCCGTATGAATGCCGACCCGCATTTTGAGAGGAGGTATGCCCTGTTTCTCTTTCTTTATTTTGTCGCTGAATCTTGCCATCTCTCGGTGGATGGCCAAGGAAGATCGAAGCGCCCGCTGAGGCGCATCCTCTAGTGCGACGGGGGCTCCGAAAAGGGCCATTATTCCGTCACCGGTCATTTCGTTGACTGTGCCTTCATAATCGTGAACTTTGTGAATGAGGATTTCATAAACTTGGTCCATGATGTTATAAGCTTCCTCAGGACCGAGTTTCTCCGAGAGCTGTGTAAACCCCTCCATATCGCAAAACATCACTGTGACTTGCTTACGCTCACCCTCGATTTTACCCCTCCGGGCCAAGATCTTTTCTCTGAGCCCCTTCGGGAGATACCGTTGAATCTTATCTAATTTCTCGTCAAAGGAGAGGTCTTTGGGGATTGGTTCGGAGGGAAGGGTTAAATTATGCCCACATTCACCGCAGAATTTGTCTCCAGGAAGGTTTTCAGAACTACATTTGGGACACAGTATTAGAAGTTTCGCGCCGCACTCACAACAAAATTTGCGTGCCTCCGAATTTTCTCTCTGGCATTCAGGGCACTTCATTCAACGCCCCCCGGAGAATTTAAGGAAAAGACGATTGGTGTATTATGAGAATGGACCTGCTCTTTTGCAAGGGGAGTATAATGAAGATGTGCCTTTGTGTCAATTAGGCGAGATATCTATATGTTGTGGCCAGTTCATTTACCCCAAAAATAAAGGTTTCTTGCCATATTGCTCACTTCCAATGGCCCTGTCTCTATTATGACTAGCATCAGAATACTTGAAAATTGGCCAGGTTACGACTAGCCCAAATTAACCGCTACCCCGAGACCAGAACCGAATTCGGATTTTAAACTGGCCTCAGGAATTGCGCGTTCTTATCGTAAGCTTGATCCTGTACGAGTCCGCAAAATGAGCGACTACCAAATGAAGTCAAACCCTGAAATTTTCCAGCATATTCTCAGATGGTCGCAATCTTTATGGCCCATGAGACTACCACTCGCAGACTTCATGACCTCCTTCTATTCCTCGACGTAACCGACCTGCCCTTCTTGCGCGTCCCTTCAATCTCATCCAGTTTCGTTCTTGCCTCTCTGGCCCCTAGTCGTCTGATTGAGAGAAGTGCTTCCCTCGTTTTGTCCCGCAGCCTCAGTAAGCCCTCCTTTTTTTCCCACAAGTGGACCGAATGAGTCGTTGTTCCCAGTAACTTCGCAAAATCAGCCTGAGTAAGACCCAACCTACTCCTGAGACTGCGAACGCCTTTAGACGTTAATCGGGCTTTCCCCACTTCTCTATGATGCTTCTCCGGGTGTTCTGGCTGACGTTTTCTGGTGTCAGCCGCCAGGCGCTTGTTCTCCTTTTCAAGCAAAACGATTCTCTTCTTCAGCTCCGCGACGATTTTCTATAGCATTACGATTGACTTTCTAAACTCCCCGATAGCACTCTTCACTTCCTTCCGGCTGATTCTAGCGATTTCGGACTTCAGAATCTTGACGAGATTCGCCATGACATATTCTCCTTTCATTCACTTGTTGTTTGGTAGTCCAAGACGATAACCTACTTATCGTAGTCGTTAGTTTTGAGGTATCAGGGTTTCTTTAGTTTACCATTAGAATACTCAAAAATTCCCCCAAATTCGGTATCATAGCAGTTATCAAAAATATGGATAACGAAAACCTAACTTAAACCTGAAAAAAGGGAGGGCTTCAAATCAGCGACTTGTTCTATTTAAACATTAGTTTAGGTTTTCTAAAGGTTCTAACTCATAACCAGGTTTGAGTTTCAACCTAAATGGTCCGGACGAACTCCTGATCATTTTCCTGAATTCATAAAGCTTTTCCTGAAGATTTTTCGAAAGATCCATGCTTGCTTGTCGAAAACCATTAAGACTGTCTTCTCTCGCTTGTTCTGATAAATTGATGAAAGTCGCTCTACTCTTTATATGACTGATGCCTGAAGCTCTGAATAACATTTTCCGGCTTGGAATGTGAAAGAGGGCAGCATCCATCAAAGTGTGTGTGTCATTCTTCTCCCCTTTCACGAAGTAAGCTCCTATAAGTGTCCAATAAGTTATAGCTAATGCTCCAGTATCCTTAAATTGTGATTGATCATAAGATAGCAACATAATGACATCTATACCAAACAATTGTCTCAGCTTATCCAAATTTGAAAATCCCCCTCCTTCTTCCAGGTAAAGTAATGGAATGAGTTCAATTGATTCAACAAAACTATATTCTTTAAATTTGGATGCTATTCCTTGCATTAGTTTCATTTTTTCCTTTTCAGGAAAACCTTCGCCATAATCTTGAGAGGGTGCAAATGAAATTCCTGCCTTTAATGGCACGGTTATTGTTGGCTCTATTGCTTCTTGGATTTTAATAGTATTTTCATCCGGACCCAGAAACCGAATCATACTGCTTTTATAGTTTCTATATAGCTTTGGTGGAGCTGAAGTACAACCTCCAACAAAAGCAATTGATACTATAAGAGCTATGGCGATATCTAAACGGTATCTCATGCTCCCCTCCTATAGCAATAGAAAAATGAATCATATTTCTTCATTGGTCTCCCCAATATCTCCCAATCCGTACCGTAGTTAACCCCGTTGTTGCATAATGGAGGACCGTGAGAGCCTTTTCCCTGAGGTCGGTTGCTTGTTTCGGCGATGTTTCTTCTTTCTGGTAGATTGCATTGACAATGAGGTCCTCCATGCATCGTCCAATTAGCCGTATTCCAC
>JBDRGH010000051.1:0-8953 GCA_043818015.1 Pseudomonadota bacterium | reverse complement strand
TTGGTAGGCACTTCACCCTTTGTCTCATGAACCTCTGTATGTTGCAGGCTGTAACCTTCATGAACACAGCAAAGGTCCCCCTCTCTTTACCTCGAGTCCAGACTTTGTCCATGACGTGTTTCCGCTTGAGCTCCGAGTTAGTAGCCTCAACCCCTGATCTGATCTTGTACTCTTCTTTGAATTCCAGGGTCTCCTGTTCCACCCTCCTCCTGGCAACTACCAGATCCTTCCTGGTAAAACTCAGCTCGTTATGCCCCTTGTGCTGACTTACAGGACACCTGCATAAGTCCTTACAGGCATTACAGACTCCCTTCTTAAAAAGGGCGTTAATCCTATGAGGGTCTTTACCCTTTCGATGTCTAACGGGCATCTTACCTTCTGGACATCGAATAACCTGAGTGCCACTATCTGTGATGGCAAAATCCGTGAGCGTGAGGTTTCCTTCTTTAGGCTTAGCTCCTGCCTCTATCGGGGTCATTAGCTTGACTCCACGCACTTTAGCCTCTACGATGTTTTCACCACTGCCATAACCCGCATCTTCGTAAAGGGTATCGGGTTTGCGACCTTTATCCTCTAATTCCTCTATGATTGGGGTGGAGGAGTTCTGATCACTCTCATGGGCGCCCTGCACCTCTACATGGGTAATAACCTGAACATCATTGTCCTTGTCACAGGTCTCTGATATTTGAACCTTATATCCCTTGCCCTTACGACCATAGGTGGCATCAGGGTCTGATGGGTTCTGTAGGGAAGTGGAGGCTACCTCCTTCTTTAAGATGACTTTGTTACCCTTTTCTTCACCTCCATTCTCCCTTACCACCTCACACTGCTCATTGAAAAGCCTCTTTAGATGTTTATAGGAATGGAGATCCTTAACTGCCTCATCATCAGAAAAGATGTCTACCAGGTATAGAAGGTCTTTGGCACAATCATTAAGTCTCCTTCTGGCCTCAGAGGATTTGGAGTCGGCAAAATACCCCTCCCTCTCAAGATAACGTCTGTGAATCTCTTCGGGAAGGGTCTCTGCCTTCTCTGGATAGGTGGCTTTAAGCCTCTTCAAGAAGGTCTCTATGGTGCGAACAAATAGCTGCAATCTACTTAAATTGGCCATGTTTGAACGTATATGGGTTGAGTCTAACCTCTGCTTGCCAAGACGAAGGGAAAGAATCTCAATAATCTTATCTGTGGTGGTATCAAAGACCTTCTGTACAGCCTTGTCACCTACTACCACACGCTCCCTGAAATAGTAAAGGGTCCTGGGGGCAAGGTATGCCTCCTCAGGGGTAACAGATAGGGCATATTGGTACCTGGCATCGAAATAGTATGAATCAAGAAGCTGCTCGTCTGTGAGGTCATCCATCTCTTTTATCACTGACAGAGCTACAAGGATACTTACAGGTTCATTAGGACGTCCATTGTCCTCACAGTATAGGTGCTTAAACTCCTCTTCAGGGATCATGGGCATTACCTCTGTCCGAAAGACATGAGGCCAAGAGTTTTCGAGCCTCCGCTTTTTGGCCTCAGGAAGATAGTAGTAGACCTCAAAGAGGGAAAGTTGAGGGTCTTTTTTACGAAACATCGTACCTCCTTAAAAATAGGGGTTTATCCTTATATTTCAAGGAGTTATGCTATCATAAGACCCTCTGAAAGTCAATACATTTTTACTGTATTTTCTCATTATTTTCAAAGAGTTAACTCCATCAGGAGGTTTTTGCAGTGGACTCAATCTTTATATGTAAAAAAAGAAGGAACTATCAAAGTGTCCTTTCTTTAATGGGGATTGATACTGCATATTTTCCACTGCCATTACTCTTAATTCGGCAAATAATAACAGAACTTTAGGCCTTTGCGCCATAAACTTATTTGATACCTCAATTCGCACTCAAAATGTGGGAGTCACCGGTAGACCTCACGGCATCGTTTTACCCAGGGCTGGTGTGAAACTGGTCAGCGGTGCGAGCGGCAGTTGACTTGCAACGCGGGCGTATGGTGGGGGGCCCGTGCTTGTTATCGAGATGGCGGGCTGGTCGCCTAATATCAGAGCTAAAGATGCCTTCACGTGCCAGTCCCTAGCACCTGTTGCGATCTGATTAGCGGAGCAAGCCTTCGTCGTGTCTTGTACGGTGAAGCCCCCTGAACACTTTAAATATGGGGGCGCAACGATTTTGCTCCAAATAATCTCTTGCAAATTTTCAATGACTTCGCATACAATGTTTTCTTGTGGAAGCCTTTGGGCTTTCGTGGGGTGTTACCGTTCCGATGGTTCAGTCTAACTGAAAGGAATAACACCCTTTTTCAATTTCCACCATTTATATTACATCACCGGTCACTGTCACTACATATTCAAGATGTGAAAATGTATCGCTACTAATCTAAAACAGCAAGGAGGGAAAAGCTAAAATGCCAGGTTTCGGTTTTAGTGAAGAGCAGGAAATGTTTCGAAGTTCTGTAAGAAAATTTGCGCAGAAGGAATTGGTTGCTGGTGCTCATGAGAGAGCAAAGACCCATGGTTTGTCTCGAGAGAAGGTCAACAGAATAGCTGAACTCGGACTCCTTGGTATCTCTATTCCTGAAGAGTATGGTGGTCAGGGAGGTGATTGGGTCTCACTGGGCATAGCTATCGAGGAGATGTCCAAAGTAGATCCATGGACAGGGAACGTAGTAATATTACCAGGCTTGGGTTTGCTATGTCTCGAGCACGCTCAAGAAGAGGTGAAACAAGAATGGATACCCGCATTGGTAACAGGGGAGAAGATTCTCTGTTTTGCTGTCACAGAGCCAGAGGCTGGATCCGATGTCTCAGCAATAAGGACAACCGCAATGCGTGATGGAGATTATTATGTTCTCAACGGGGAGAAAGCACCGATTAGTATGGGAATGGATGCTGATGTAGTCATTCTTTTTGCCAAGACCGACCCTCATGCAGGGGCAAAAGGGGTTACATGTTTCTGGGTACCCTTAGATCTCGAGGGAGTAAGTAGATCGCTCGTTGTCCATACTGGTATGAAACCGGCTGGTTGTGCCTCTATTTTTTTTGATAATGTGCGTATTCACCAAAAATATCGAGTAGGAGAAGAGGGTAAAGGTTTTTATATCTTTTCAGCAAGTGGTGCGGATTACCTGAGGGTATGCTTATCACTCACGGGTCTGGGTATGGCTGAAGCTACTTTGGAGCAAACAATAGAATATGTTTCACAGCGGCATGCCTTTGGTAAACCGGTAGCAAAGTTTGAAGGCGTTTCTTTTAAGATTGCCGAGCATTATACACTCATCGAAGCGGCGAAGCTCCTTTGCTATCGTGCACTTTACCTTAAGGATCATGGATTGCCACACTCAAGGGAGTCTGCGATGTGCAAGTGGTGGTGCCCGGAGGTAGCGTTCAATGCTATCCACGACTGCATACTTCTTCACGGACATGTAGGATATAGCGAAGAGCACCCTTTGGAACAGCGTTTAAGAGATGCCATGGGCTTGGAATTTGCCGATGGTACTGCTCAAATAATGAAGATAATTGTCGCCCGGGAGCTTATGGGAAAGGTAGCGTCCCATATTAAGAATGTCAGATAACCTGGCAAATAGGATTTTTGTCTCAAAATACAGGATAATAGGGACAGCTATCCCTATTTTGTCTCTCGAGTCAGTCCTCGATGGGTCAAAAAGCTTGCTCTCAGTAGGGGAAAAGAGAATTCTTCAGAGCGAATTAATTATTCGAAGCCGCACCAAGTGGTTGTGTTTTCTACGGTTTCCCGGGTACTCTCCACCTTATTTGCCGGAAAATCCCAGTCGGGATAGCCAATGGCGATGGAGATAATTATACGCTTGGATTCTGGTATTTCCACAAACTTCCTCACTACATCAGGATACATCACTCCCTGATCTTCAATACAGGTGCCTAGTCCAAAGTTAAGAGCCGCAAGACAGATACTCTGTATTACGGCCCCGATATCAATTAATGGTCCTGCTTCAGAAAGAGACTTATCTGATAGGACAATTATAGCCGCTGGGGCATCGAAGTAACGAAAGCCTCGCTCCATCCACTGAGCCCTTTTCTCCTTGTCCTCTCTGGATATGTCCATAAGTTTAAAAAGCTGCTTTGCAAGTTCGACCTGACGTGTTCTATACACGCTATCGGAAGGCCATCCCACAACCGAATGTTCTGGATGGGGCGATTTCCCGGACCTAAGCATTTCAACATTACCCCTTCTGACATTTTCAATAACATCTCTGCCTATTATTATAAACTCCCACGGCTGCGTATTCATTGCCGATGGGGCGCAGCTGGCAGCTTCCAAAATTTCTCTTAGAACCTCTCTTGGAATTGGATCGGGTTTGAATTTTCTGATACTCTTCCTTGTTCTTATTGCCTCTAAGACCTCCATAAATTTCCTCCTTTTGCAAGTGTTTTTTCAGTCTACGGGAAAAAGCAGACCCCTCTTTTCTCGGCAACAGCCAGCTGCTATGGGCAGAAATGGAAAAGCGGACCGTAAAAAATAGTCCGCTTTCACTCGGCCCTACAAGACGTAACATCTCTAGCAGGGTTTATCTGAACTCCTTTTGATAAATGATGGGCTATCGCCTCCTTACAGTCGCCGAATAACCTTTCTCCTTCAGCGCGTCAAGCACTTGGTTAACATCTTCGCTATCTACGTGAATAACAACATCATTCTTCCCCTTTTCGGGTGGGGCTATGACGTGAAGTGTCACAATTTTTAACCCATGTCTGTTTACCACGGAGATCACGTCCTCCAGGGCCTTGCCTTCCCCAGCGTCGGTAACCTCGATCCGTGTGCCTTTTTCGCCTATACCGAGTACCTTGTTGACAATCTTGTAAAAGAAATCATTGGTAGTAACTATTCCGATCACCGTACCGTCCTCGACAACTACCAACGCCCCTACCTTGTTCTCCTGAGCTGTGGCCAGTGCCTCTTCACAGGTCATATCAGGGGTCACAGTAATGACATGTTTCTCCATAATCTCCTTTACGGTGGTCTTTTCCAGAAGATAACCGACTTCCCAAACAGTAAGGGATGTTGCCTTGGAAGGAGAAACGCTCTCCAATCTGTGCTCGGTAACCATGCCCACTAACTTCCCCTTATCCACCACCGGTAAGCGGCGAAACTTGTGTACTTTCATAATCCTCTTTGCATCCGCAATAGATGTGCTGCTGGGTATAGTTACAACATTCATCCCCATTATGTCTCTAACGTACATCGTCTTCCTCCTTTCGTCCCTGACTACTTTTAAAGATTGAGTGAAAAGAAACCAATTTCTCTACACTTTAAACAGGGAGTTTATGGCCTTTTGTTAATAAGCGTGCATTATAAGCGGAATATACGCTCGTTGTAAAGAAAAAAAGTAATTACTCAACTGTAATACCGGTAGATGGCTTCCGCTACGCAGCAGGGCTTATCCTGACCTTCCACTTCAAAGGTCATCCTTATCACCACCTGAACCCCTCCCTTGATCTCTTCAATTTCAGCCACTTCTGCCTTCATCCGCAACTTACCCCCCACAGGAACCGGGGCAGGAAAACGGACCTTATTCAACCCGTAATTAACCCCCATCCGTTTCTTTTTTATATCCATGATCTGTCCCATAAAATAAGGAGCCAGACTCATGGTCAAATACCCATGGGCAATGGGCCCTCCGTAGGGTGATTCTCTTTTTGCTCGATCCGGGTCTACATGAATCCACTGATGGTCTCCAGTTGCATCGGCAAACGTATTAACCCTCTCCTGGGTTATCTCAATCCAATCAGTTACACCGATCTCCTGCCCCACCATTGTCTTCAGTTCCTCTAAATCTTCAATAGTCCGCTTGGCCATAGAACGCCTCCTAAAAGTTCATTAAAAAAGAAAGCAAGCATATTCTCTCTGGTATTCGTGTGATTGTCAACTATTAAAAATCAGGAGCTTCCTGACTTTTCAGTGAACTCCTTTCTCTCTGAGCGACAGGTAATTGTCTCACCTCATATTTGCCTAAATTATAGCTTCAGGGCCTACTCTCCAGTCTTTCTGGTATCGGCCATGTCCCCGCCAACGGCCAGTTCCAATTTGGCAAGAGCGATCTCATAGTCATAAATTGCCTGAAAATGGTTGACCCTGGCAGCAGTTAGGGCAACCTGGGCATCCATGACTTCAATCTGTGGGGACACCTCGTTCTTATATCTTATCTCCGCTATCCTCAAACCTTCCATGGCCTGTTCCACATTCTTCTCTTGAGAATTAATCGTCTGAATAGCCTCCTGTATCTCATCCAAGGAGTTTCTGATCTCAAGTTTTATCTCTTCCTTCATATCCCTGTACACTATGTCAGCCTTCTTCATCTCTATCACCGACTGGCTCACCTGACTCTTTGTGGCAAATCCACTGAAGAGGGGCATTTCGGCCTTAAGTCCGGCATTCCAGCCCCAGCCCCAATCGTGGTTCGTAGATGATGACTCTGGAGACATCCCCTCATAATTTGCAAAAAGGGAGAGCTTTGGTTTATATCCGCTCTTTGCAATGTTCAGCTGCTCTTCATTAATCTTTTTAATCAGCTTCTGTTGACCCAGATCGGGACGTTCCTTATCCGCAATCCCTATTGCATCCTCCAGAGGAATGATTCTCTCCGGCACATAAGACAGATTCCCCTCTAATGCCAGTCTCACTGCGAGATCCAAACCGAGAAGTTTCTTAAACGAGTCTCCTGTTCTACCGAGTTGATTCCTTGCTTTGATCAAGGGAGGTTTGGCATTTGCCAGCTCAACCTCAGCCCTCAGTACTTCAAAATTGGACACCAGTCCCACCTCAAACTTTTTCCTGGTTATATCCAGATGTTCCTCTAGCAGCTTCACCGACTCTTGCCGAATCTTGACTAACTCTCTTAAGAAAAGGATTGTATAGTATCCATTCTTTGTCTGGTAAGTTACCTGATTCCTTGTAAGTTTGCTCCCCAGATCTGAATAGGCCTTATAGAGACCTGCAATTCTCAGGGCACTCCAAACCTTTCCACCGGTATACAGGGATTGCTCTAACCCGAAGTTTACACTGAAATTATCCTCGTCGCCGATCGCTCTCCCCAAATAGGTAGATGGTGTATCGAGGCGTGTGTACTGGCCCGTCGCTTTCGCCTCGGGAAGAGCAGCCGCACGCGCTTCCACTATTTTCTCCTCGGCTATTTTTCTCTCCTCTTCTGTGATCAGCACCTGAGGATTCTTCCTCAGAGCAAGGCTGATGCTCTCTCTTAGATCGAGCTTCAGTTCAGAAGCCCATACACGGGAGGTTGGTAAAAGCTGAAGAAGCGATATTAGCATGATAAAAGACCATATTTTAATCTTCATTTCTTGAAAACCCTCCAGACGTTTTCCTCCTGAACTTCCTCTTCAGGAATTTATCTCCTTACGATCTCGGATTGTCGCCCCTCTCTGTTTAGGCCACGGTGCGCCATTTTGTACCCAAATCCAAAGGCTAGATTAAGTAAGCACTGACTAATTATATGTCGCCACGATATACCTTGAAGTGGGGAAAATGTCAAGGACTATTCGAAATGATCCTCTCCCTGTATAGCGTGGGTGAACCAGGTATGACACCACTATTGGCCCAGTTTGGTATTACTGACCAGGCAACAGCCATCATGGCGAGCTACCAGGTGGTGATAGTCCTTTTGATGCGGGAACGTTTTGGTATTGCCCAGAAGGTAGAAACCTCCATTCTGGGTACAACTTCGTATCTACTGTACTTGAATAACCTGACTACCCTCTTAACCGGCAAGGAGGCGGATCTTCTGCTTCTCAGGTTCCTTTCTAACAGAGGAGTCGAGTTGTTCGGTATTGATGAGGCATTGATAGTTTTATCTTCTGCCTATAATCAGTGTCGTGCCAACTCCCGTATCTTTTCTCCGGATCCCGGATAAGCCGGCCTCTTCCATCCAACTTCCAACCTCAGACTCCGTGTAGGTATCACCCGTTTCAGTCCCCACCAGCATATTCAGAGAGAAAAGCGCCCCAAAAGCCGGGTTGATCCGATCTTCTTCCATGATGAAATCCTGTATGACGAGTTGCCCTCCGGGGTTCAATGCTTGGGAGGCCTTGTGGATCAGAATTTGGTTTTGATCATAGGAGTTGCTGTGGATAATGGCCGAGAGAAAGACCAGGTCAAAATTACTTCCAAGGTCATCGGTATTGTAGTCTCCGACTACAGTTTCCACCTTATCCGAAAGCCCTTCCTGTGCAATGTATCTTTTCGCAAGAGGAGCTACGTTCGGCAGGTCAAAGACCGTAGCTCTGATACCATCCCTGGCCCGGACAAAAGCCATGGAATAGGCGCCAGAGCCACCACCGACATCCAACACCATGGAAACATCGGAAAGATCAAGCAATCTAACTACAGTGGGCGCATTTCTACGAGCACGATCGTGCATGGCAGCAATGAAGGCAGACAACCATTCATTGCCCCTTTCATTCACATGCGTGCCAACCACGGACTTCCCTACCTGAACCGCCTGGGTGAGTGTGCTCCAGCTATCCCACAGATGGACGACGTGCATGAAGCCTTCCATATATTCCGACTCTCCTCTCACCAACCACCGAGAAACACGAGAGGTATTAGAAAATCGGCCTTCTCTCTTTTCCACTAAGCCCAGGGCGCAGAGGGCGTTCAGGAGCCTGTCCGTTGCTCGAGAGTCGGTCCCCACTGCCATGGCGACATCCTCTGATGACTTATCTCCTCCACCCAATGCCGTAAACAGGTCCAACTCATAGGCCGTCAAGAAAACCCTGCTCCTTTGGAAGCCGAAGGCGAGCTCCATGATTTGCTCAACAGAAGCAGTATCCTTTTGTTGCCTTTCCCGCGTACTCATTTCATACTCCTCATCATCTCAATTGAAACACGCTCCGACTTTATGCCAGCGCCTGATCTTCCTTCCAAAACCCATATTCATACGGCACTCTTCTTTACGCTAAAGGATCGAAGAC